>NZ_JBEYZD010000028.1:0-99255 GCF_040645895.1 Streptomyces olindensis
GGTCGTGGACTCCCCGCCCGGCGCCGGCAAGTCCACGCTGGTGGTCCGGGCGGCCCTGGAACTGGCCGACGCCTGGCGCGGACGACCCCGGCGTGCGGCCCGGGGCCCGGCCGGGGCCGTGCGGTCCCGCAGGGGCGGACGGCGGGTACGCCTTCGCGAGGGCGGCGGCGGGACCGGGGGCGCGTCTCCCCGGCGTCTCCCCGGCGTCGCGCCGCGCCGTGGGGCGCGCGCGGGGCGTGCACCCTGGTGTGAATATCGGCGTGCGCCCCCGCTCTCCGGCCGGACACGCCCGCCGCAGGCCCGCCCCGTCCGAACCGCTGCCCACGCTTTGTTCCGGGCTCGAGACCTGGGTTAGCCTGCGGCGTATTTCTACGTCGCGCAGATCCGTGACCACGGAAATGCAGGCACGACAGCCGGGCCGACCAAGCGGGCCCGGGGGAGTTCCGAGTCCTCGGCGTGCGGGGACTCCTGGGGAGCGGAACGAGGGTGCGCATGACCAGCGACAGCGCCGGTGTCGTCGATGCGGTGCCGGGCGATCAGGAGTTGCGGCGGCTCCTGGCGGGCCTGACGGCCGTCCGGGACGGGGACTTCGGCACCCGTCTGCCGGACGACGCCGACGGCCTCATGGGCGACATCGCCAAGGTCTTCAACGGCATGGTGGACCAGCTGTCCGTGTTCACCTCCGAAGTCACCCGCGTGGCCCGCGAGGTCGGCACCGAGGGCACGCTCGGCGGACAGGCGGAGGTGCCGGGCGTCTCGGGCACCTGGGCCGACCTGACCGACTCGGTCAACGCCATGGCGGGCAACCTCACCACCCAGGTCCGCGACATCGCCCAGGTGGCCACGGCGGTGGCCAAGGGCGACCTCTCCCAGAAGATCGACGTACCCGCCCGCGGCGAGATCCTCCAGCTGAAGGAGACCGTCAACACGATGGTCGACCAGCTGTCCGCGTTCGCCGACGAGGTGACCCGGGTGGCCCGCGAGGTCGGCAGCGAGGGACGTCTCGGCGGCCAGGCCCAGGTGCCGGGCGTGGCCGGCGTCTGGCGCGACCTCACCGACTCCGTGAACCACATGGCCGGCAACCTGACCAGCCAGGTCCGCTCCATCGCCCAGGTCACCACGGCGGTGGCCGAGGGCGACCTGTCGCAGAAGATCACCGTGGACGCGCGCGGGGAGATCCTGGAGCTGAAGTCCACGATCAACACGATGGTCGATCAGTTGTCCGCGTTCGCCGACGAGGTGACCCGGGTGGCCCGCGAGGTCGGCACGGAGGGACGCCTCGGCGGCCAGGCCGACGTCAAGGGCGTCAAGGGCACCTGGCGCGACCTCACCGACTCGGTGAACTTCATGGCGGGCAACCTCACCGGCCAGGTCCGCAACATCGCCCTGGTCGCCACCGCCGTCGCCAAGGGCGACCTGTCGCAGAAGATCACCGTGGACGCGCGCGGGGAGATCCTGGAGCTGAAGTCCACCATCAACACGATGGTCGATCAGTTGTCCGCGTTCGCCGACGAGGTGACCCGGGTGGCCCGCGAGGTCGGCACCGAGGGGCGCCTCGGCGGCCAGGCCCAGGTGCGCGGCGTGTCCGGCACCTGGAAGGACCTCACCGACAACGTCAACGTGATGGCGTCGAACCTCACGGGCCAGGTCCGCTCCATCGCCCAGGTCGCCACCGCCGTGGCGCGCGGCGACCTGTCGCAGCGGATCACGGTCGAGGCCGCGGGCGAGGTCGCCGCGCTGGCCGAGGTCATCAACACGATGGTCGACACCCTGTCCGCGTTCGCCGACGAGGTCACCCGCGTGGCCCGCGAGGTCGGCACCGAAGGGCGCCTCGGCGGCCAGGCGCACGTGCCGAACGTCGCCGGCACCTGGAAGGACCTCACCGACAACGTCAACTCCATGGCCAACAACCTCACCGGCCAGGTGCGCAACATCGCGCTGGTGACGACCGCGGTGGCCAGGGGCGACCTGTCGAAGAAGATCGACGTGGACGCCCGCGGCGAGATCCTCGAACTCAAGACGACCATCAACACCATGGTCGACCAGCTCTCCGCCTTCGCCGACGAGGTCACCCGCGTGGCCCGCGAGGTCGGCACCGAGGGGCGCCTCGGCGGCCAGGCCGAGGTCGAGGGCGTCTCGGGCACCTGGAAGCGTCTGACGGAGAACGTCAACGAGCTGGCGGGCAACCTGACCCGGCAGGTGCGGGCCATCGCCGAGGTCACCAGCGCCGTCGCCGAGGGCGATCTGACCCGCTCGATCAACGTGGAGGCCTCCGGCGAGGTCGCCGAGCTCAAGGACAACATCAACTCGATGGTGGAGTCCCTGCGTGAGACGACCCGCGCCAACCAGGAGCAGGACTGGCTCAAGACCAACCTCGCCCGGATCTCCGGCCTGATGCAGGGCCACCGCGACCTGCCCGTCGTCGCCGAGCTGATCATGGACGAGCTGGTCCCGCTGGTGTCCGCCCAATACGGCGCCTTCTACCTCGCCGAGGACGGCGTCGACGGACCCGAACTGCGGCTCGTCGGCTCCTACGGCTACCCCGAGGACAGCGGCCGCCCCACCCGCATCGCCTTCGGCCGCACCCTGGTCGGCCAGGCCGCGCGCAGCCGCCGCACCATCGCCGTCGACGAGCTGCCGCCCGGCTACGTCACCATCTCCTCGGGCCTCGGCCAGGTCGTGCCCACCGCCCTGGTGCTGCTGCCCATCGTCGTCGAGGGCCAGGTCCTCGGCGTCATCGAGCTGGCCTCGGTCACCCCCTTCAAGCAGATCCACCGGGACTTCCTCGAGCAGCTGATGGAGACCCTCGGCGTCAACCTCAACACCATCGTCGCCAACGCCCGCACCGACGAGCTGCTCGTCGAGTCACAGCGCCTCACGGCCGAACTCCAGGCCCGCTCCACCGAGTTGCAGGTGCAGCAGGAGGAACTCCAGCGCTCCAACGCGGAACTGGAGGACAAGGCATCCCTGCTCGCGGCGCAGAACCGGGACATCGAGGCGAAGAACCTGCAGATCGAGCAGGCCCGGCAGGAACTGGAGACCCGCGCCCAGCAGCTGTCGCTGGCCTCCAAGTACAAGTCGGAGTTCCTGGCCAACATGAGCCACGAACTGCGCACCCCGCTCAACAGCCTGCTCATCCTGGCCCAGCTGCTGGCGCAGAACCCGTCCCGCAACCTCACCCCCAAGCAGGTCGAGTACGCGCAGATCATCCACTCCGCCGGCTCGGACCTGCTCCAGTTGATCAACGACATCCTGGACCTCTCCAAGGTCGAGGCCGGCAAGATGGACGTCACGCCCGAGCGGGTGACACTGCGCCAGCTCATCGAGTACGTCGAGGCCACGTTCCGGCCGATGACGACGCAGAAGAGCCTGGAGTTCACGGTGACGACCGCTCCCGGCGCGCCCGCCGACCTCCTCACGGACGACTCCCGGCTCCGCCAGGTGCTGCGCAACCTCCTGTCGAACGCCGTCAAGTTCACCGAGCAGGGCGGCGTGGAGCTGAGCATCGAGCCCGCGGCGGACGACGAGGTGCCCGACGGCGTGATCCGTGGCGGGGCCGTGGTGGCCTTCCGGGTGAAGGACACCGGCATCGGCATCCCGGAGCAGAACCTGGAGACGATCTTCGGCGCCTTCCAGCAGGCGGACGGCACGACGAGCCGCAAGTACGGCGGCACCGGCCTGGGCCTGTCCATCACCCGGGAGATCGCCCAGCTGCTCGGCGGCGCCGTGTCGGTGCACAGCACGCCCGGGCAGGGCAGCACGTTCACGCTGTTCCTGCCCGTGGCCCGCCCCGACTTCGAGGAGGTGCTCGGTCACCGCGGCATCCCGGAGCGGGCCGCGGCCGAGCTGCCCGGGGGATCGTCCCGTCCGGTGCCGGTCCACCAGACCGGGCCCGGACCGCGCCCCAGGCGCCTGCTCGTCGTGGAGGAGCGGCCCCGCGGCCTGCTGACCCTCGTCGCGGAGAGCGTCGTCGCCGACCTGACGCACGGCCGCGCCGACGGCGGACAGCGGCCCGCCGTCGACATCATCACCGCCGTGGGGGCGCAGGAGGCGGCCGGTGCCCTCGCGGCCGAACCGTGCCACTGCGTCGTCCTGGAACTGGGCATGCGCGACGCCGAGGCGTCCCGTTTCCTCCAGGCCCTGGAGGGCGACCCGGCACTGGCGAGCGTCCCGGTCCTGGTGCACAGCAGCCACTCCGTGGACGTCTCCCTGGACGAGACGCTGCGGTCCCGCTCGGCGGGCGGGGCGCTGGAGTTCCTCTCCAGCCTCGACGAACTGCGCGAGCGCATCGCCCTGCACCTGTCCGCCGAGGAGCCCGGGGACGTGCTCTCCCTGGTCCGGCCCGAGGAACCGCAGCATCCGGCGCCGGACCTCCTCGACGAGGCTTCGGCAGGCCGCACCGTCCTCGTCGTCGACGACGACGCCCGGAACCTCTTCGCGTTGAGCGGGATCCTGGAACTGCACGGCTTCCGGGTGCTGCACGCCGAGAACGGGCGCAGAGGCATCGAGGCACTGGTGAACAACCCGGACGTCGCGCTCGTGCTGATGGACGTGATGATGCCGGAGATGGACGGCTACACCGCGACGGCCGAGATCCGCAGGATGCCGCAGTACGCCGAGCTGCCCATCATCGCCGTCACGGCGAAGGCGATGCCCGGCGACCGGGAGAAGAGCCTCGCCTCGGGCGCCAGCGACTACGTCACCAAGCCCGTGGACACCCGCGACCTCATCGCCTGCGTCCGGCGCTGGCTGCCCGCATGAGGACACCGGCGCCCGCCCCGCACCTGTGCGGGCCGGGCGCCCCGCAGCGCCCGTCGTTCCGCGCCCCAGGGCGCTCCAGCCGAGGAGCATCCACACCGTGAGCATGTCCGAGCAGCCGCGCGAACCGGATCAGGGCGGTGAGCCGCAGCGCGACTCCGCCGCCGGTCCGGCGTCCGCCTTCCCGTCGGTGACGTCCGACGGGCCTTCGGCCACTCCCGAAGCACAGCGGGCGCTCTCCGACGGGCCGTTCGCGTCCCATGACGGGCCGTTCGCGTCTCCCGACGGACCGCCGTTCTCGTCTCCCGACGGGCCACGCGCGGAAGCCGACGGGCCACTCGCGGAAGTCGGTGGTGCGTCCGCCGAAGCCGGCGGTGCGTTCGAGGAAGTCGGTGGTGTCTCGCCCGCCTCCCCGGTGGGCCGGCTGGCGGCCACCGTCGAACGGCTCAGCCGGGAGGTGCGGGCCGCCCAGGCCGAGGCCGAGGGGCGGGCCCTGATCGAACTCGCCAAGGGCGTCCTGGTCGAACGGCTGAAGTGCGGGCCCGTCCAGGCCGCCCGGCAGCTCGCCGAGCTGGCCGAGCAGGCCCGGGTCACCCCCCTGGAACTCGCCGTCGACGTCATCAACCAGGCCGCGCGCGACCGCATGTCCGAGGTGACGGACGCGTTCCTCGCCGCAACGAAGGCCGCCGACGGCGCGGAGGCCGACTCGGCCGCCGTACGCCTGCGCGCGGCGGAGAGCGGCGTGCTGGCCGCGGACGACACCCAGGCCGTCGCCGACGCCCTGCTGGAGCAGGCGCTGCGCCCCCTCGGCGCGGTCGCCGTGGCCGTCTGGGCCGCGGGTTCCGACGGTTCGCTCACCCTGGCGGGCAGCGCGGGCTTCTCACCGGCGGAGGCCACGCGCTGGCGCTACGTCCCGCCGGACGTGGTGACCGTGGCGCGCCGGGGCCTCATCGAGCGCGAGGGCCAGTGGATCACCTCTCTCGGGGAGACCGGACTGCCCAGCATCGGCCTGCACTACCATCCGGACGGGGGCAGGGTCGCTCTGCCCGCCGGCACCGGAGGGCGCATCCACGGCGTGCTGGAGATCGCCTGGCCGGCGCCCCTGACACCGCAGCCGCCGCAGGTCGTCCGCCAGGTGGAGGCCCTGGCCGAGCTGTGCGCGCACACGCTGGAGACGTACACGCCGCCGCAGGCGGGGGCCCAGGAGCCGCGCGTCCTGCCGGACGCCGCGGAGCTGATGGACCTGGCCGACGGCCTGCACGACCCCGCCCTGGTCCTGGTGCCCCACCTGGACGGCGACGGGCACCTGGCCGACTTCCGCATCCAGCACGTGAACGGCCGCTTCCTGGATCCGGCCGGCCGGCCGCGAGCGGTCGTCAGCGGCGCGCTGCTGCTGGAGGCGTACCCGATGGCCGCCGGGGACAGCGAGCTGTTCCAGCGCGTCGAGCGGGTCTACGCCACCGGTGAGCCCTTCCGGGCCCGCCGGATGAACCTCACCGCCCTCGTCGACCAGGTCCCCCTCTCGGCGGTCGCGGACATCAGCATCAGCCGGCACGGCACCGCCGTCCTGCTGATCTGGCGCATCGAGGACGAGACGGCGCGGCTGGCGAGCCTGCTCCAGCACGCCCAGCGCCTCGGCCGCATCGGCGGCTTCGAGGAGAACGTGCTGACGGGTGAGATCACCTGGAACGGACAGCTGTTCGACCTCTACGGGCGCCCGCAGTCGAGCACCCCGGTACCCCTGGAGGAGCTGCCGTCCCATGCCCACCCGGACGACGGCGTCTCCATCCGGCGTTTCCTGCGCACGCTGCTGCACCACCGGCGGCCGGCGGCCGCGGCCTTCCGGCTGCAACGGCCCGACGGGGTGACCCGCCACATCAGGATCGTCGCCGAACCGGTGCTCGACACCGACGGCCGGCTGCTCCTGGTCCGCGGCGCCTGCCAGGACATCTCGGCGCAGCACTGGACCGAGGTGGCCCTCGCCGCCACCCGCGACCAGCTGGCGCACACCGAGCAGCAGGCACATGAACGCAACCGGCTGACCCTGCAGTTGCAGCACGCCATCATGCCCCCCACCCAGGCGCCGTTGCAGGTGACCGGCCTCCAGGTGGCCGTCCGCTACCGGCCGGCGGAGACCGAGCAACTGGTGGGCGGTGACTGGTACGACGCCGTCGTGCTGCCGTCCGGGTTCGTGCTGCTGTGCGTGGGGGACGTCGCCGGCCACGGCATCGAGGCCGCCACCAGCATGGTCGTTCTGCGGAACGCGCTGCGCGGTCTGGCGGTGACCGGCGCCGGGCCGGGACAGTTGCTGTCGTGGCTCAACATCGTGGCGCACCACCTGACGGGCTCCGTCACCGCGACGGCGGTGTGCGGTCTGTACGACCCGGTCCGGCGGACGATGCGCTGGGCCAGGGCCGGCCATCTGCCGCCCGTGCTCGTCCGGGGCAGCGAGGCGGCCCCGCTGCCTCTGGTGAGGGGGCTGCTGCTGGGTGCGGTGCCGGAGGCAGCCTACGAGGAGGCGGAGATCCAACTGGCCGCCGGGGACACCCTGTTGATGTACACGGACGGCCTGGTCGAACGCCGGGACCGGCCCGTGGAGGAGTCCCTGACCCATCTGCTGACCACCGCCCGTACGGCACCGAGTACCCTCGACCAGCAGTTGGACCGCCTGCTGACCTACAGCAAGTCGGACACGGACGACGACACGTGCATCGTCGGCATCCGGGTCGGCTGACGCGGCACGGGTACGGCTCACTTTTCGGGTCGCTCATGGCCCTGAGAAGCCGTAGGTTGCGGCAATGGACTGGAACGCCTGGCACGACAGGTACGACGCAACGGACTCCTGGATGGCGCGGCGGCTGCTGACCGTCCAGGGGCGGATCCGGATCGCCCTCGACCACGCCCCGGCCGGGCCGTTGAGGGTGGTCAGCCTGTGCGCCGGGGACGGTCGCGACCTCCTCCACGTCCTGCGCGACCATCCGCGCCGCCGTGACGTGCGGGCGCGGCTGGTCGAGTTGGATCCCCGCAACACCGCCGCGGCCGCGGAGACGGCCCGCCTGGCCGGGCTGGACCAGGTCGAGGTGGTGACCGGCGACGCCTCCCTCATCGATCAGTACCGGGACATGATCCCTGCGGACCTCGTCCTGATCTGCGGCGTCTTCGGCAACATCACCGACAGCGACATCGAGCACACCGTCAGCGCCTGCAACCAGTTGTGCGGGACCGGCGGCACGGTCATCTGGACCCGCCACCGCGCCGCCCCCGACCGAGTGCCAGCGATCTGTGACTGGTTCGGCGAGCACGGCTTCGAACAGCAGTGGCTCTCGGAACCGGACGCCGGCTACGGAGTCGGCGTCCACCGCTTCACAGGCACACCCGAACCCCTGCACACGGGCACCCGGCTCTTCGAGTTCGTGGGCTATGACGTACTCCGCCGAGGCGGGACTCCGTCATCCGAGGACCGATGAGCGCCATCGTGCCCGGTAGTGTCCGACATCATGAACAACGTTGAACTGAGCGAATTCTTAGGGGACTTCGGGCCTCTGATCGGTCGTGTCGAGGAGGCCGGTGAGCGGGTCGGTGTCACCGACGGCGGTGAGCCGGTGGGTGTGCTTCTTCCCGCGGCCGAGGTGGCCGAGCTGGAGCACTTCGCGCAGCGCGTCTACGGCGGTCCCAGGCCCCGGCCGGGAACCGTGCGGGAGCGCCCGGACTGGCCGGAGCGGCAGGGCCCGTACGTGCGGTACGCGCACACCGGTGGGGTGCGGATGACGTTCACCCGGGACCGTGTGACCGTGGCCGAGCTGCTGTCCGTCGACGAGCTGGAGTGGCTGGAGGGCAACGCGCGCACCGGCCGCCAGGGGCACATGGACCCGAAACAGGCCGCCGCGTTCGAGGAGTTCCTCGCCCGGCAGCCCCCGGTCGGCGACGGGATCGCCTGGATCGTCCGCGACTGGAGAGAACAAGAGCCCTTCACGGTGCTCGAATTCATCAAGGGCCCGTCCCCCGAAGAGGTCGCCCTCGCCTACGGGGCGGACGCCCAGGACATCACCGACGGGCTGCTGCTGCACCAGGTGCGGGAGCGGGACGAACGGGACGGCACCGACGACCTCCTCCGTGTCCTCGCCTTCGGCGAGGGCGGCGAGTGGACGTGGCTGGGCTACCATGACATCGACCACGCCTTCTCCCGCCGCCTCGACCCGCCTCCCCTACAGCAGATCACCCTGACCGCGACCATGGCCAAGGGCATCTACGACTTCCGGTACAGCGTGGACGGGGTGTATCAGAACCCCTTCCCGCTCGAGAACAGCGCCGACACACGGCGGGACATGTACGAGCTCATCTGGTACACCCCCGGCGAGACACCGTTCGCCCCCAACGCGCCGCTGGGCTTCCTCAACCCGCACATCCGCCGGGCGGAGGAGAACACCGACTGGACGGACCGCATCGCGCTGTTCTTCGCCGGACTGGAACGAGCCTTCGGCCTGTCCCTGCCCCGGGACGCCCTCACCTCGGGCCACGTGCACTGCGCCCGCCCCGCCCGGCGCTAGGCCTGAAGGTCGTGGGATCCCAGGTGCCGGCGGAGCCAGTGCTCGGTGTTGCTGACGTGCAGCAGGGCGGCCGCCTGGCTGAGGGCGGGATCACGGGTGCGCAGGGCCTCGAAGATCGCCTCGTGTTCCGCGAGCGTCCTCTCGGACGACCGGTCGTCGACCAGCCCGCGCCAGATGCGAGCGCGCAGGGTGCGGCCTGAGACACCCTCGAGCAGGGTGAGCAGGGTCTCGTTCCCGGTGGCCGCGACAACCGCCCGATGGAAGGCGGCGTCGTGCGCGTTGAGTCGCTCGACATCGTCGCGGGCCTCGCGCATGGCGTCCAAGTGCCGCTCGACTTCGCCCAGTTGGTCGTCCGTGATCCGGCCGGCGGCGAGCCCGGTGGCGAGCGGTTCGAGCAGCCGTCGCACCTCCATCAGGTCCAGCAGGGCGCCCTTGTCGCTCTGGAGGAGCTCCACCGCGCCGCCGAGGCCCTCCAGGAGCAGACTCGGCTGGAGACTGGTCACGTACGTGCCGTCTCCGCGCCGAACCTCGAGCACCCGTGCGACCGCCAGGGCCTTGACGGCCTCGCGGGCGAGGTTGCGGGAGAGCCCCAGCTGCGCCGCCAACTCCGGCTCCGGGGGCAGTTTCGCGCCCGGGGGAAGCGCTCCCGAACGGATGAGCTCACGGATCTGCTCGATGGCCTTGTCCGTCAGGGACAACCTGAGCTCCCTCCGTGAGCGCGCGGCTCTTCGGGGCCTCTTCCGCAGAGTCCCGGGGGGAAGGGCCGTTCAGTGTGACGCCGATGATAGCGGCGGCTGGTCGAAGATCCCCGGCCGCGTCCAGATCATATACATCCCATGTTTGCAGGGGAAGAAACGATTGTAAATTCACCGGGCGCTCCTCTCGGAGGTGCCGGCACCGTGCGGAACCCCGCCGATGGGAACGTCGGGCCTGATGAGCCCCAGGTCGAGGAGGTCCGTCCAGAGACCGTCGGGGACGCTGTGGCGGTGCAGCCGCGCGTTGCGGGTGACCTGGTCGGCATCGCGCATGCCCAGGGTGACGTTCACGACGTGGGGGTGGGTGTACGGGAAGGCGATGGCGGCGGCCGGGAGGCTCGTGCCGTGGGCCTCGCAGATCTCCGCGATGGCCAGGGCACGGCGCACGAGGCCGGGCGGGGCGTCCTGGTAGTCGTACTTCATGCCGGCGGTGGGGCGCTCGTGGGAGAGCAGGCCCGAGTTGAAGACGCCGACGGCGACGACGCTCTTGCCGGTCTCCCGCGCGGCGGGCAGGACATCGTCGAGGGCGCCCTGGTCGAGCAGGGTGTAGCGGCCGGCGAGCATGACGACGTCGGCGGCGGTCTCGCGCAGGAACCGGGCGAGCATGGCGGACTGGTTCATGCCGGCGCCGATGGCGCCGATGACGCCCTGGTCGCGGAGCGCGGCGAGGGCGGGCATGGCCTCGTCGGCGGCCTGTCGCCAGTGGTCGTCGGGATCGTGCAGGTAGACGACGTCCAGGTGGTCCAGGCCGGTGCGTTCCAGAGTGGCCTCGATGGAGCGCAGCACCCCGTCGCGGCTGAAGTCCCACTGCCGGCGCAGGTCGTCGCGGACGACGAAGCCCTCGGCGTCGACACCACGAGGGTTCTCGTTGGGGACGAGCAGGCGGCCCACCTTGGAGGAGACGACGTACTCGCTGCGGGGCCTCTCGCGCAGCGCGCTGCCGAGCCGGCGCTCGGACAGACCGAGGCCGTAATGGGGTGCGGTGTCGAAGTAGCGGATGCCGGCGTCCCAGGCGGCGTCGACCGCGGCCGAGGCGTCCTCGGCGGGGGTGACGCGGTAGAGGTTGCCGATCACGGAGGCTCCGAAGCCGAGCTCGGTGACTTCGACACGGGTGTTGCGGATGGTTCGGCGGCGCAAGACGTTCTCCTAGAGGGTGACGGGGTGCGTGCGGTCAGCGTCTGACGTGGGCCGAGCCGCCCGCGACGAGCGCCTCCACCTCGGCCAGGGTGGCCATCGAGACGTCCCCCGGGGTGGTCATGACGAGGGCGCCGTGAGCGGTGCCGTAGGCGAGAGCCTGTTCCAGGTCCGCACCGGTGAGCAGGCCGTAGACCAGGCCCGCGGCGAAGCCGTCGCCCGAGCCGATGCGGTCCAGGACGTGCAGCCCGGGCATGCGGGGACCGGTGACGAGACCGGTCTCGGGTGACCAGGCGGCCGCGGACCAGTCGTTGACGCCGGCGGAAGGCACCTCGCGCAGCGTGGTGGCCAGCACCCTCGCCCCGGGCAGCAGCCGGGCTACCGCGGCGAGCGCGTCGGGCACCTCGTCCGCCGTGAGGCGGGAGGCCCCGGGATGGCTGCCGGCGAGGCCGAGGGCACCCACCACGACGTCGGCGTGCCGGGCGAGGCGCAGGTCGGCCTCGCGGGCGCGGTCGGCGCCGCCCCGGCCGGCCCACACGCTCGGCCGGTAGTTGGGGTCGTAGGAGACGGTCACACCATGGCGGCGGGCGGCGGCCATCGCCTCGTCGGCCACGTCGAGGGTGGTGTCCGACAGTCCGGCGAAGACGCCACCGGTGTGGAACCAGCGCACCGGGCCGGAGAAGACGGCGTCCCAGTCGACGTCTGCCTTCCGCAGCTGCGACACGGCCGTGTTCGCCCGGTCGCTGACGCCGAGCGCGCCGCGGACGCCGTAGCCGCGTTCCACGAAGTTGAGTCCGTTGCGGGCACCGCGGCCGATGCCGTCGCCGGGGACCCAGCGGATCAGCGACGTGTCGACGCCGCCCTGCAGGACCAGATCCTCGACGAGCCGGCCGACGGCGTTGTCGGCGAGGGCCGTGACGACCGCGGTGCGCAGGCCGAAACAGCGGCGCAGACTCCGTACCACGTTGTACTCGCCGCCCCCCTCCCACACCTGGAAGGAGCGGGCGGTGTGGATCCGGCCCTCACCCGGGTCGAAGCGCAGCATCACCTCGCCCAGGGCGATCACGTCGGTCACGGCGTGCTCCCTTCCACGGCCGTCGCGGTCAGCCGGCGGATCTCCGCGTAGTCGCCGCGTTCCAGGAGGGCGCCGGTGGCCATCCAGCTGCCTCCCACGGCGAGGACCGCCGGGTGGGACAGGTAGCGGGGCAACAGGTCAGGGCCGATGCCGCCGGTGGGCACGAAACGCGCCTGGGGGAAGGGCGCCGCCAGTGCCCGGAGCATGCGGATGCCACCGAGCGGCTCGGCGGGGAACAGCTTGACCGTGTCGAGGCCGGCCTTGAGCGCCCGCATCAACTCGGTGGCGGTCGCGATGCCGGGCACGACCGGCACCCCCGACTCCCGTCCCCTGTCGATGACGTCCGCGTCGAAACCGGGCGAGACGAGGAACCGGGCTCCGGCCGCCACGGCCCGCTCCGCCTGTTCCGCCGTGCGGACCGTCCCGGCGCCGACGGTCAGACCGCCGTGCGCCGCCATCGCCTTGAGGGCCTGCTCGGCGTCGGGCGTGCGGAAGGTGACCTCGGCGCACCGGGCGCCGCCCGCCGCGAGCGCGTCGGCCAGGGGGCCGGCGGTCGCGGCGGACGGCACGGTCAGCACGGGCAGGAGACGCGCCCCCGCCAGTACGGCCGTCAGGTCGGTGCCACTCGTCGCGCTCATCGGCCGAGCCATCCGCCGTCGACGGGGAGGGTGGTCCCGTGGATGTAGTCGGCCGCGCTCGAGGCGAGGAACACCGTCGCGCCGGCGAGATCGTCGGCGCAGCCCCAGCGGCCGGCGGGGATCCGATCCAGGATGGCCTTGCTGCGTGCCGGGTCGTCCTGGAGCGCCTGGGTGTTGTCGGTGGCGATGTAGCCGGGGGCGATGGCGTTGACGTTGACGCCGTGCGGGGCCCACTCGTTGGCCAGGGCCTTGGTCAGGCCCGCGATGCCGTGCTTGGCGGCCGTATAGCCGGGGACCGTGATGCCGCCCTGGTAGCTGAGCAGCGACGCCGTGAAAATGACCTTGCCGTGCCCCCGGGCGACCATGCCCGCCCCGACCGCGCGGGTCAGCGCGAACTGGGCGCTGAGGTTGACCTGGAGCACCAGCTCCCAGTCCGCGTCGGAGTGCTGGGCGGCAGGTGTGCGGCGGATGGTGCCGGCGTTGTTGACGAGGATGTCCACCGGGCGCTCACGCCCGGCGAGGTCCGCGCCGAGCGCCCGCACGGCCTCGGGATCGGCGAAGTCGCAGCGGATCGCCTCGAACGTGCGGCCCGCGGCGGTGACGTCCTTCTCGACGCCGCTGCCCGGTTCGAGGGACGCGCTGACGCCGATGACGTCGGCGCCGGCCTCGGCGAGGCCGCGGGCCATGGCCCGGCCGATGCCACGACGGGCGCCGGTGACGACGGCGAGTCGTCCGGTGAGGTCGAAGGCGTTCACGCGGCGGCTCCCTCGGTGCCGGTGGTGCAGTCGACGAGGATCTTCATCACGTCACCGCCGCCCTCCAGGGCTTCGAAGGCGGCCGGTGCCTGGGTGAGCGGGACGACCTTGCTGATGAGGCGGTGGGCGGCGACGGTGCCGTCGGCGACCAGGGCGACCGCCTTCTCGAAGTCGGAACGGTCGTACAACCGGGCCCCGACGAGGGTGAGTTCGCGCCAGAAGAAGCGGTGCAGGCTGATCTCGCGGGGCTTGGGGTGGATGGCGACCAGGCACAGCCGCCCGCGCACCCCGAGGACCTCGACGGCGGTGTCGACACCGGCGGCGGCACCCGACACCTCGAAGGCGACGTCGGCGCCCGCGTCGCCGGTCCACTCGCCGACGAGCGAGGGGATGTCGGCGGCGGCCGGGTCCCAGGTGGTCAGGCCCAGTTCCCCGGCGAGCAGGCGGCGGTGCGCGCTGAGTTCCACCACGCGGACGTCGGCGCCCGCGGCCCTGGCGACGAGGGCGATGAGGATGCCGACCGGGCCGCCGCCGACCACGACGGTCTTCTCGCCGTGGCGGACCCCGGCCCGGCCGACGTCGTGCACGGCGACCGCGGTGGGCTCGACGAGCGCGGCCTGGTCCAGGGGCAGCGAGGCGGGCAGGCGGATGAGGGTGGAGGCGGGCACGGTCCACCGCTGCTGCATGGCGCCGGGGGAGTCGATGCCGATGAAGTCCAGGTGCTGGCAGATGTGCCGGTGACCGGACCGGCAGGCCGGGCAGGTGTCGTCCCAGCGCAGCGGCATCACGGTGACCGCGTCCCCCGGGCGCCAGCCCTCCACGCCCGGCCCGACGCGGACGACGCGGCCGGACATCTCGTGCCCGAGCACGGCGGGCGCCGAGACACGGGCGTCCATGTCGCCGTGGAAGATGTGCAGGTCGGTGCCGCAGATACCGACGTAGGCGGGGGCCACCTGCACCTCGCCCGGACCGGGTTCGGCGCTTTCGGCGGGTGCGGTGTCGAGGGTTCGGGCGGCGAGGTAGCGGACGGCGAGAGTCATCGTGGAGTCAGGGTCCCTTCAGCGCGGACGCCGATGGTCAGCAGCAGGTTGGCGTAGGTACGGATGTCGGCGGTGTCGACGGCGAGAGCCAGGTCGGGCGAGCGGGCGGCGTCGTAGAACTCGAAGCGGCCGAGTGTCTTGACGGGGACGGGCGCCAGCCGGGAGCGGTACTCGGCGATGGCCGGCGGTTCGGGCTCCGTCTCGGGCGGCACCATGACGTGGGCCGTCTCGACGGGCAGGGCCCGCAGCAGGACGTCGAGGACGGTGGTGACGTCGAGCACGCCGGGGGCGAGGTTGAGGTGGACGATCCTCGCCCGTTCCCCGACGGCGGTACTCGCGGGGTAGTGGCCGTCGGCGAGCAGCACACGGGCCCCGTGCCCGGCTCCGGCGAGCGCTTCGAGGATGCCGGGGTGGAGCAGTTCGGTCAGCAGCATGGATGGGCCTCTTCCCTACGTCTCGTGCAGCCGGTAGAAGCCGGCCGCCGTGTCGCACAGCAGCGCCTGCTTCTCGTGCGCGGAGAAACCGTGCAGCAGCTCCTCGACGGTGGCCGCCCAGCGGGCCCAGCCGCCGGCCAGGACGCAGACGGGCCAGTCGGAGCCGAACATGAGCCGCTGGGGGCCGAAGGCGGCCAGCAGGGTGTCCCACACCGGCCGGATGTCGGCGATGGTCCACTCGCGGTGGTCGGCCTCGGTGATCAGCCCGGAGACCTTGCACCGCACCTGCGGGAAGCCGGCCAGCACCCGCACCCGCCGCTGCCAGTCGGGCAGCGTGTCACGGCGGGCGTGCGGGCCGAGGGGCGGCTTCCCCGCGTGGTCCAGGACCAAGGGAAGTTCGGGGAAGCGCTGGGCGAGGCGGATGGCCTGCGGGAACTGATGACTGCGGATGAGCACGTCGTAGCCGAGGCCCCGCTCCTGCACGGCACGCAGACCCCGCTCGACGACCGGCTGTTGCAGCCACTCCGGATCGGGCTCCCCCTGCACCACGTGCCGCACGGCGCGCAGGTGCGAGCCCCCGGTGCCGGCGCGGAGCACGTCGAGCATGTCCCCGGCATCGGCCGCGGCGAGATCCACCCAGCCGACGACCGCGCCGACCAGCGGATCCCGGTCGGCGAGCACGAGCAGTTCCGCCGTCTCCGGCAGGGACGCGATGCACTGGACGAGCACCGTGCGCGTCAGCCACCGGCCCGCGAGCGGCCGGATCGCCTCCCTCCGCAGGTCGTCGACCCCGTAGGTGCGGCGGATCGGTTCGAGGCCGGGCTCGTCCAGCCAGGGCTGCGCACGACGGCTCAGGTCCCACACGTGGTGGTGGGAATCGACCAGCGGCAGGAACTCAGACACGGGAGGACCAGACCGGGCCGTCGGGGTAGGAGTACTCCTTCAGCGACTCCGGGTGCATCTGCGCGCTCAGCCCGGGCAGCGTCGGTGCCAGGTAACGGCCGTCGGCGATGCGCACCGGGTCGACGAAGTGCTCGTGCAGATGGTCGACGTACTCGATGACGCGGTCCTCGGTGGTGCCCGAGACGGCGACGTAGTCGAACATCGACAGGTGCTGCACCATCTCGCACAGGCCCACTCCGCCGGCGTGCGGGCAGACCGGCACGCCGAACTTCGCGGCGAGCAGCAGGATCGCGATGTTCTCGTTGACCCCGCCTACCCGGGCGGAGTCGATCTGCACGATGTCCACCGCGCCCGCCTGCAACAGCTGCTTGAAGACGACCCGGTTGGCGATGTGCTCGCCGGTCGCGACCTTGATCGGGCTGAGCGCCTTGCGGACGGCGGCATGGCCGAGGATGTCGTCGGGGGAGGTGGGCTCCTCGATCCAGTACGGGTCGTAGGGGGCCAGCTCGCGCATCCAGTCGATCGCGGGCTGGACGTCCCATCTCTGGTTGGCGTCGACCGCGACGCGGATGTCCGGGCCGACCGTCTCGCGGGCGACGCGCATGCGCCGGATGTCGTCCTCCAGGTCCGCCCCGACCTTCAGCTTGATCTGGGTGAAGCCGTCGGCGACCGCCTCGCGGGCCAGCCGGGCCAGCTTCTCGTCGGAGTACCCGAGCCAGCCCGGGGTGGTCGTGTAGGCGGGGTACCCCCCGTCGACCAGCAGGCCGATGCGCCGCTCGCGGCCCGGCTCGGCGCGGCGCAGGATCTCCAGCGCCTCCTCGGGGGTGAGCGCGTCGGAGAGCCAGCGGAAGTCCACCTGCGCGACGAGCTCCTCGGGGGACATCTCGCCGAGGAAGCGCCAGACGGGCTTGCCGGCGCGCTTGGCCGCGAGGTCCCAGGCGGCGTTGACGACGGCCCCGGTGGCCATGTGGATGGCGCCCTTCTCCGGCCCCAGCCAGCGCAGTTGGGGATCGTGGACCAGGGAGCGGGAGAAGGCGCCGAGGTCGCCGCAGACCTCCTCGACCGACCGTCCGACGACGTGCGGGGCGAGGGTGGCGATGGCGGCCGCCTGCGCGTCGTTGCCCCGTCCGGTGGTGAAGGCCAGCGCGTGGCCCTCCAGCCCGTCGCCGGCGTCGGTGCGCAGGACCACGTAGGCGGCCGAGTAGTCGGGCTCGGGGTTCATCGCGTCCGAGCCGTCGAGATGCTCCGAGGTGGGGAAGCGGACGTCCAGGACGTCCAGGGCGACGATGCGGGCGGTTGAGGGCACGGCGGAGGACATGGCAGCAACTCCTGAGGGGGCAGGCGGGGCGCGGCCCCCCTGCGGCGGGAAGGATGGTGCGGTGGTCGGTGTCCGGCGGCGACGGCCGCCCGGTTCACTCCTGGACCTTGCCGCCCGTGATCCGGGAGATGGTCAGGGCGACCAGGATGATCAGGCCGTTCAGGGCGCCGATCCACTGGGCGGGGACCCCGGCCAGGGTGAGCACGTTCTGGATCATGAAGAGCAGCAGGATGCCGCTGAAGGCGCCGAACACGGTGCCCTTGCCGCCGTTGAGGCTGATGCCGCCGATGACGGCCGCGGCGAACACGGTGAAGATGTAGCCGTTGCCCTGCGCGGAGGCGACCGAGGCCAGCCGTCCGGAGAGCATCAGCCCCGCGAGGGCGGCGAGCAGGCTGCCCGTGACGATGACGATCCACAGCACCCGGTCGGTGCGGATGCCGGCCGCCTTCGCCGCGTCGACGTTGCCGCCGATGGCGTAGAGCGAACGACCGAAGCTGGTCCAGCCGAGGACCACGATCGCGACGGCGAACAGGGACAGGCAGATCCAGATGGACGCCGGGATCCCGAACCACTCCGCGGTGCCCAGGTAGAGCATCGACGGCGGGAGCTGGAAGAACGTCTGGCCGCCGGAGATGCCGGTGAGGATGCCCCGCAGCACGATCAGCATGCCGAGCGTGACGATGAATCCGTTGAGGCCGAAGCGGATGATCAGCACGGAGTTGACGACACCGATCAGCAACCCCACGGCCAGGGTCACGGGTATCGACAGGCCACCGGGCAGGAGCCCGAGCCCGTGTCCGGCTCCGGCCGGCACCACGAGCCAGGCGGCCACGCCGGGCGCGAGCCCCATCGTGGACTCCAGGGACAGGTCCATCTTCTTGACGATCAGGATCATCGTCTGCGCGAGGACCAGCAGCGCCATCTCGGACATGGTCTGCAGGACGTTGACGAGGTTGTCGGCCTGCAGGAAGACCGGGTTGACGATCTGGCCGACGATGGCGATGGCCACGATCGCCGGGACGAGGGCGAGGTCGCGCAGGCGGGCCAGCGGGATCCGGCCGCCGAGCAGCGCGGTCCGCTTCGCGCGGGGCGCGTCCGCGGTGACGGACGCGTCGGCGACGACGGTTTCAGGCATTGAGGTCCATTCCTTCCATCGCGGCGACGAGGTCGTGGTCGTGCCAGCCCCGGGCGATCTCGTTGGTCACACGGCCCTGGAACATCACCAGGACGCGGTCGCACATGCGCAGGTCGTCGAGCTCGTCGGAGGCGATGAGCACTCCGGTGCCGCTCCGGGCGGTCTCCTCGACCTTGCCGAGGAGGAATTCCTTGGACCGCACGTCCACGCCCGCGGTCGGGTTGATCAGGACCAGCAGCCGGGGGTCGTCGGCCAGGGCCCGGGCCATGACGACCTTCTGCTGGTTGCCTCCGGAGAGCCCGGAGACGGGCAGCTCCGGGCCCGGTGTCTTGATCGCCAGGTTCCGGATCATGCCCTCGGCGAGCCGGTCCCGCCGGCCGCGGTTCAGGAAACCGCCCTGGCCCAGACGCCCCGGCACGGACAGCGTGGCGTTGTCCGCGATCGACATGTCGGGCACGAAGCCCTGGTGGTGCCGGTCCTGCGGGACGAACCCGGCGCCGGCGGCGAGGGCGGCCGGCACGCTGCCCGGCCGGGGCCTGCGCCCGGCGATCTCGATGTCACCGTTCGTCGGGGCCCGCAGGCCGACGACGGTCTCGGCGACCTCGGTACGGCCGCTGGCGGTGGCCCCCGCGAGTCCGACGATCTCCCCGGCGCCCACCTGGAACGTGACGTCGCCGAAGGCGTCGTCGCCGCCCAGGGCGCGCACGGACAGCGCGGGCGTCGCGGTGCGGTCCAGGCTGCTGGGCCGCTCCTGCTGCCGGACCGCCGCCGCCTCGCCGGTCATGGCGGCGACCAGCTCGGTGCGGGGGAGTCCGGCGACCGGGGCGGTCACGATGTGCCGGGCGTCGCGGAACACCGTGACCATGTCGCAGATCTCGTACACCTCCTGGAGGTGGTGGCTGATGAACAGGAAGGTGACACCCTGCTGTTGCAGACCGCGGATCCGGTCGAAGAGCCGGTTGATGGCGGCCCCGTCGAGCTGGGCGGTCGGCTCGTCGAGGATGATGAACCGGGCCCCGAAGGACAGCGCCCGGGCGATCTCCACGAACTGCCGCTGCTCCACGCTGAGTTCACCGGCCGGGGTCTGCGGATCGACGTCCACCGACCAGGTCGCCAGCAGGTCCCGCGCCCGGCGGCGCACCCCCTGCCAGCTGATCAGCCGGCTTCGGCCGTGGTCGTGCCGGTTCAGGAAGAGGTTCTCCGCGACGGTCAGCGTGGGGATGATCGTGGACTTCTGGTAGACGCAGGCCACGCGCCGCCGCCAGGCGTCGCGGTCCGCGAGCCGCGGCGCGGGGCCGCCGCCGAAGGTGACCGTGCCCTCGTCCGGGGACTGCAGGCCGGTGAGGACGGACACCAGGGTCGACTTGCCCGCTCCGTTGCGTCCGACGAGCGCGTGGGTCTCGCCGGGCCTGATGGTGATCCGGGCGCCGTTCAGGGCCACCGTCGGACCGAATCGCTTGACTATGCCCGTCGCCTCGACGATGGGCAGGCCCGTGGAGGCCCGCCCAAGGTCCGCCGGGGCGGGCACGGGGGTCGTTGCTCGCTCCCCGTCCTTCATCTCAACCGCCTAGGTCTCGTCAGCTGTCGCTCTGCCGGGGGATGTCAGCCGAGGTTGTTGCCCCACAGGGACGGGTCGTCGCTCTTGACGCTGGGAACTCCGCCGTAGGTGCCGCCGTCGGCGGTGACGAGCGGGGCGGAGAGCTGGTCCTCCAGCAGGCCGGGACGGACCTGGATGATGGTGCTGTCGTGGTCGGTCTTGCCGGGCTTGAAGGTCTTCCCGTCGATCGCGGCCTTCAGGTAGTACAGGGCGTACTTGGCGTAGAGGTCGGCCGGCTGGGAGACGGTGGCGTCGATCTTGCCCGCGGCGATGCTCTTGAGCTCCTCGGGGATGCCGTCGTTGGAGACCACGAACACGTGCTTCTTGTCCTTGGGGTCGACGAGCAGGCCGCGCTGCTTGAGGACCTGGAGCGTGCCGGACAGGGCGAAGCTGGACTGCATGTAGACGCCCTTGATGTCGGGGTGGGCGGTCAGGTCGGTCTGCAGCTTCTGCGCGGCGACGGCCCCGTCCCAGTTGGTGGCCTCACCGAAGACCTTGATCCCCGGGTAGTTCTTCTTCATGCACGCGTTGAACGCCTCGGTCCGGTCACGGCCGTTGATCGAGGCGAGGTCGCCCTGGAGCATGACGACCTTGCCCTTGCCGCCCAGCTTGGTGCCGAGGTACTGGCAGGCCTTCTCGCCGTAGGCGCGGTTGTCGGCGCGGACGACCATGTAGACCTTGCCGCTGTCGGGGCGCGTGTCCACGGTGACGACCGGGATCTTCTTCGCCTCCAGCTGCGCCAGGGTGGGCGCGATGGCGGCGGTGTCCTGCGGGGCCATCGCGACGCCCTTGACGCCCTGGCTCAGGAACGTCTGCGCGTTGGCCGTCAGCTTGGCGACGTCGTTCTGCGAGTTGGTGGTCTTCAGGTCCAGGCCCAGCTCCTTGGCGAACTGGGGGGTGTACTTGATGTACGAGTTCCAGAAGTCGGTGTCGGAGCGGGGGTAGTCGACGCCGACCAGCGGCTTGTCGCTCGACGACGCGGCGGTGGAGCCGCCGCCGCAGCCGCTGAGCAGCGCCAGTGCGCTGACGGCGGAGGCGGTGGAGCAGAGCACGGTTCTGAGTCTCATCGTTGGGTTCCTCGCGCTTGTCCCGGAGCGGGAGTTGTCACGCCGACACGACATCCGTGTGTCGCTCGTGGAGAGATGGGATGTTTATAGAGGGCATTCGGTCGGTCCGTCTATAGGTCCGCCTGAAGTCGCTGGTAAAGGACGTCAAGCGATCTAGAAGGTGACCGCCGCGCAGTCGGAGAGGAAGATCCATCCCATCAATAATGGGATGGCTTAGTGAGGCCCGTCACAGCCCTACGAGCTGCCACTCCTGGTTGGAGCCGGTGGTGGAAGGCCACTGGATGACCTTCGCGCGGTTGGCCGTGGAGTTGCTCTGCACGTCCGCGCAGAGGCCGCTCCTGACGTTGACGAGGCGGTAGTGGCCCGTGGTGGACGCCGGTACGAGCCTCCACCACTGGTTGGGCGAGTTGGTGTCCGACCACTGGTCCAGAGCCGTGCCCGCGGTGGTGGAGCTCCCGGGGTTGTCCAGCACCTTGCCGCTGTTGACGTTGGACAGCCGGAACGATCCGTCGTAGTCGGGCAGCAGTCTCCACTGCTGGTTGGGGCTGCCGGACCAGTCGTACTGGATGACGGCGCCACCGTCGGAGGTGGCGGAGCCCTCCACCTCCATGACCTTGGCACTGTTGCGGTTGACCAGCTTGAACCTGCCGGTGAGCAGGCCGATGGTGAGCGTGCTGACGGTCCCGGCGGTGAGTGACACGACGCGGGCGTGGTTGCCCAGCGGGGACGTCCGCACGGTCGCCGAGGTGCTGACGGAGGTCATGCCGCGCCGGCACACGAAGGTGATGTCCTGGTCGATGTCCGAGACGAGCGTGACGGTGGCGGTGCGCGCGCCGGTGTCCCAGGTCAGGGACCGCACGGTGACGCGGTTGCGGCCCCGGACGCCCCTGATGGTGCCGGTGGCCAGCTGGTCCGGCAGGGCGGGGAGGATCTCCAGGAGACCGGGGCGCGAGTAGACCAGGGCTTCGCCGAGCACGCCGGGGATGGCGTTGGCGGCGTCGCAGTTGTAGATGTCCAGGTTGGGGTTGTGGGACGTCATCAGGGACCGCCACACCATGTTCCTGCCGTAGATCTTCAGCAGGTTGGTGTAGACGCCCGGGGCGTCCTTGAGGCGGGCGCGGGCCAGGGCCCGGTGCAGGCTGCCGTGGGCCGAGTAGTTCTCGTCGCCTCGCAGGTCCAGGGCCCTGCGGGCGTACTTGACGAGGTCGGGCTCGTCCTCGGGGTTGATCTCGTGCAGCGGCCAGGCGCCGTACATGTGCTGGACGTGCCGGTGGTTGTAGCGCTCGGTCAGGCCCGGCCAGGACCACTCGGCCAGCGCCCCGTCGCCGTTGACGGTGTAGTCGGGCAGCTTGGCGAGCAGCGCGGTCCAGCGTTCGACGCCCTGGCCGGCGCCCTGCTCCACATCGAGTTCGTTCGCCGCGTCGATGGCGGCCTGCAGGGCGTGCCTGCCGGCCATGATGTCGCCGGTGGCGTTGATGGAGAACGCCTGGCCGGTGCTCGTGGGGAGGTTCTCCATGGAGTAGGAGGGGACGAAGACGGCCTTGCCCTTGGAGTCGGTACGGGTCAGGAAGTCCTCGTAGAACAGGGCCAGTTCCATCAGGGCGGGGCCGAGCTTGTTCTTCAGGAAGTCGGCGTCGCCGGTGACCTGGTAGTACTCCAGCAGCGGGTAGAGCAGCCAGTCGGCGCCGCCGGTCCACGCCTCGCCGGGGAAGCTGCCGCTGTTGAAGTGCAGCATGTGCCCGTACTCGCCGTCGGTGCGGGACGGGGCGAGGAAGCCGCGGGCGCCGTAGAGGTTCTCGGCGTTGTCCCGCCAGTGGGCCAGCTGGCCGAGGACCAGGTCGAAATAGCCCTGCATGGCGTCGCTGAGATCGAGGATGTTGCCGCCCGCGACCTGCAGGTTGATGTTGGCGTCGGTGGTGTAGTCGTCGGCCCAGGCACCGTTCCAGGTGCCGGTCCAGATCCCGGTCAGGCGGGGTGGCAGGACGCCGCTGGAGCTGATGAACAGGTAACGGCCGGAGTCGTACATGCGCTCCAGCAGCGCGAGGTCGATGGTGGAGGAGCTGCTCTTCTGCCGTGCGATCAGGGCACTGGTGGACAGCTGCCGGTCGGCGGTGGAGACGTTCAGGTCGAGGCTGGAACGGTCGTACATCGCCTGGTGCTTCGGGGCGTGGCGGCCCAGCAGGGTGGCGTAGTCGGCGGTGAGCGCCGCGAGCGCGGTCTGCAGCGGCCTGGCGTCCCAGCCGGTGGCCGTCTCGTACCGGCCGAGCTTGGTCAGCAGCAGCACCTTGGTGGCCTTGGCGACCACGAGTGTCGCCCCGCTCGCGGTCACCGAGGCGTTGGTGCCGGTGACGACGACCCGGGTGACGCCCTCGTAGCCGTACGCGCCCCCGGACGGGTAGGTGCCGCGCAGGTTGAGGTAGCCGTCGGGGCCGCTCTTCGAGGCGGTGGTGGTGTAGGTGACGCTGGTCGGCGCACCTTCGAGGGCGGTGTTGACGCTGATGGTGGTGTCGACGGTGCGGCCGGTGGCCGGCAGCAGTTCGTGGACGACGACCTGGTCGGCGCGGGAGACGAAGATGTGCCGCTTCCAGGTGCCGTACTGGTCGGTCCAGGTGTGGGTGACCTCGCCGGTGCGGAAGTCGGTGATCCGGGCGAAGTCGTTGACCGTGGTCATGCCGGGCGTGGCCAGCCGCAGCTCGTAACCGGGGTGGAAGGTCTGCGTCCAGCGCAGGTTCCACCCGTGGGCGAAGGTCGAGGAGGCACCGGCGTAGTCACCCGCCAAGGCCTTGTCACGGGCGGACTCGAGGTAGGGCGACAGCACCGGAGGCATGACGTCGCGGCTGCCGTTGGGCAGGACGAACCGGTGGTGGTTGAGGATCATCTTCTCGAGCGTCGGCGCCCCGTAGTAGACGACGCCGTACTCGCCGTTGCCGCTCAGGAAGCCGTCGGTCCAGGTCGAGGAGGCGGCGTCGTCCCAGATGCCGCGATCGGGGAGGGTGACCTGCGGCGGCACGGCGGCACCGGCCCGCGGGGCGAAGACCAGGCCGGGCAGGCCCGTGGTGCCCGCCATGAGGGCGGCCGCGGTGAGGAAGCGTCTGCGGTGGAGGGGGCGGTCGGGCAGTGGCATGGCGGAGACTCCGTTTCCGTGGGCGGCCGCGACGCCACGGCACGGCGGTGCGCAGCGGCGTCGCGGATCCGGTGAGCTGAGGGCGGCCTGCCGGCCGAGGATCTTGGCGCGGTCGTCGGCGATCCCCCGGAGCCGGCGAGTGAACTGATCCGCGACAGAGGGGCCCGGCGCCCGATCCATCGCCATAGATGGGATGAATTAACGGATACGCACAGGACCTGTGTCTAGCCTTGTGGCGCATCTATTTATGAAACTGTCGCCCACCTGCGGGGAAGCCTTGGGCGGACAGGTGCGACATGGGATGTATCAGGGGGTGCATCACATCTTGACGAGGCTCCGGGCGGGGCTTACCGTCCTCCAGCAGAAACGCGCATGTTTCAACAATTTCCCAAGTCCCAGGCTCCGGAGCCTGTTCTCCCGTCACTGCGAAGAAAGGCATGGATGCCATGCTCCGTCGTGCCTGCTTGCTCCTGTCGGCCCTCCTCGTGGGCGTGCTCGGACTGCTGTCCGCCGGCGCGCCCGCCCAGGCCGCTTCCGTCACCGTGACCAATGCGACCCAGTTCACCGACACCACCGGAGCCGTGGTCCACGCCCACGGCGGCGGCGTGATCAAGGTCGGCTCGTACTACTACTGGTTCGGCGAGAACCGGAACCCCGACAACACCTTCAAGGCCGTCTCGGTCTACCGCTCCACGGACCTGAAGACGTGGGAGGCCCGCGGCAACGCCCTCACCCAGAGCAGCTCCCCCGAGCTGGCCCTCGCCAACATCGAGCGGCCGAAGGTGATCTACAACAGCGCCACCGGCAAGTTCGTGATGTGGATGCACAAGGAGAACGGCAAGGACTACAGCGAGGCCCGGGCCGCCGTCGCGGTCTCGGACACGGTCGACGGCGCCTACACCTACCAGGGCAGCTTCCGGCCGCTCGGTGAGATGTCCCGGGACGACACCCTCTTCAAGGACGACGACGGCACGGCCTACTTCATCTCGGCCGCCAACAACAACGCCGACCTCCACATCTACCGGCTGAGCGCCGACTACACGAAGGTCGACAGCCTGGTCGCCGACCCGTGGCCCGGCGCCTTCCGCGAGGCGCCGGCCCTGTTCAAGCGCAACGGCGTCTACTTCATGCTCACTTCCACCACCAGCGGCTGGAACCCCAACCAGCAGCGCTATGCCACCGCCACCAGCCTCGCCGGCCCCTGGAGCGCCATGGTGGACGTCGGTGACGCGACGGCCTACGGCTCCCAGACCACCTTCGTCCTGCCCGTCCAGGGCGCGTCGGGCACCTCGTACCTCTACATGGGCGACCGCTGGGGCAACTCCATCGGCGGCACGGTCAACGACTCCCGGTACGTCTGGCTGCCGCTGACCTTCCCCACCAGCCGGACCGTGAACCTGCCCTGGTACCCGCAGGTGGCCATCGACACGGCCGCCGGCACGGTCACCGGCGTCGGCGGCGGTCCCTACTACACCTTCGTCGCCCGGCACAGCGGCAGATGCGTCGACGTCAAGGACAACTCCGCCGCCGACGGCTACGACGTCGTGCAGTACGACTGCAACGGCGGCCTCAACCAGCAGTGGCGGCTGAAGGACGCCGGCAACGGCTACGTCCAGATCATCGCCGAGCACAGCGGCAAGTGCCTGGACGTCGCCAGCGCCTCGACCGCGGACCGCGCCTACGTGCAGCAGCACCGCTGCACCACCGGCACCAACCAGCAGTGGCTCCAGCAGGACCAGGGCAACGGCTACTACCGCCTCGTCGCCCGGCACAGCGGCAAGTGCCTGGACGTGGAGAACGGCGCCACCGCCAACGGCACCCGCCTCATCCAGTGGACCTGCGGCACCGGCACCAACCAGCAGTTCCAGCGGCGCGCCGCCTGACCGATCGGCCGGCCGTGGATCGCTTGATTGATGGGATGAGTTCAGGCTGAAAGTGTGGATTTCTCGACGAGAATCCGCCTGAAAGCCCTATCCATCCCATCAATCATGTGCACACCCGTTGACATGAGCGGGTCGCATGGTTGACCTTCGTCCGTGGCACCAGGGCGCTTCGGAGCCTCGTGTCCGAGCGCACCCCCCTTCCCCTTCGTCGCAGGGACGCCCATGTCGAGTCGCACCAACAGACGTCAGTTCCTCGCGGCGGCCACGGTGGTGGCCGCCGCGACCACCGCCGGAGGCCTGTTCGGCGCCGGCGGCGCGCAGGCAGTGCCCCGCAGCCGCACCTACACGCCCGACTGGGAGTCGGTCGACCGGCATCCGCCGGCCCCGGAGTGGTTCAGGGACGCCAAGTTCGGGATCTACTTCCACTGGGGCGCTTTCAGCGTCCCCGCCTTCGACAACGAGTGGTACCCGCGCCACATGTACATCGAGGGCCACACGGCCAACAAGCACCATGTGGCCGCCTACGGCCCGCCCTCGGCCTGGCCCTACCGCAACTTCATCGACGGGGGGAAGGATCTCGCGGGCAACGCCGTGCAGTTCGCGCCGAAGCCGAAGTCCGCGGGCGGCGCCTTCGACCCCGAGGAATGGGTGCAGCTGTTCGTCGACGCCGGTGCCCGGTTCGCCGGTCCCGTCGCCGAGCACCACGACGGTTTCTCCATGTGGGACAGCAAGGCCAGCGAGTGGAACTCGGCCGCCAGGGGACCGAAGCTCGACCTGCTGCGGATCTTCACCGAGGCCATCCGCGCCAGGGGCCTGAAACTCCTGGTGGCCATGCACCACGCGTACCACTTCAACGGCTTCTTCGACCATGTGCCCCCACAGACGGACCCCAGCCTCAAGAAGCTGTACGGGCAGCTGAGTCCGGCCGAGGAGAACCAACTCTGGTACGACAAGCTCAAGGAAGTCGTCGACCGCGCCCGCCCCGACATCCTCTGGCAGGACTTCAAGCTCGACGCCGTCGACGAGAAGAAGCGGCTCGAGTTCCTGGCGTACTACTACAACCAGGCCGAGGCCTGGGGCAAGGAAGTCGTCGCCACCTACAAGGACGGCATGAGCGACCGCGGTCAGGTCTTCGACTACGAGCGCGGCGGCCCGGCCGACCTCACCGCCCCGTACTGGCTCACCGACGACAGCATCTCCAGCTCCAGCTGGTGCTACACGGAGGGCATCGGCTACTACAGCATCCAGCAGATGCTGCACTCGTTCCTCGACCGGGTGAGCAAGAACGGCAACGTGCTGCTCAACATCGCGCCGAAGGCCGACGGCAGCATCCCGCAGGCCCAGAAGGACATCCTGCTCGGCATCGGCGACCACCTGAAGCGCTTCGGGGAGTCGGTGTACTCGACCCGCGCCTGGACGGCGTACGGCGAGGGCCCGACGAAGATGGGCGGCGGTGCCTTCACCAACCCGACCGCCGGCACGGCGCAGGACATCCGGTTCACCCGGACCAAGTCCAACACCGCGTTGTACGCCACCGTCCTGGGCTGGCCCGGGAGTTCGCTGACGATCAGCACCCTAGCCTCCGACCGGATCGACCTCACCTCGCTGCGGTCGGTGAAACTCCTCGACGACGAGGCCGGCCACTACATCACCCTGCCCGAGCCGGTGCAGGGCCCGACCGGACTGCGGGTGAGCCTGCCGGCGGCAGCGCCGTTCCAGGCCCACGCGTACGTCCTGAAGCTCGAGTTCTCCGGTCAGATCCCCGGCCTGCGCCCCCTGCACGGCGCCGTGGCCTTCCCGGACTCCGGCTACCGCGGGACGGGCGCGGTCCTCGCCGTCGGCGAGTACGACAGCGACCGGCTGCGGCTCGCCGGTCTCGGCCCCCGCACCCTGTCCTCGCTGCGGCCGGCCCCCGGCTACCAGGTGGTCGGCTACTCCGGGGACGACTTCACCGGCACGTCCTGGACCTTCACCACCGACCACCGCGACCTGCGGGGCACCGGCGGCGACAACAGGATCGCCTCGCTGAAGGTCCAGTTCGCGCCGTCCGCGTTCTTCCGGATCACCAACGTCACGGACGGCCTGGCCCTGGACTCCGGAGGTGACGTCGATCCCGGTTCCGACCTCAAGCAGTGGAGCTGGGACGGCAGTCCCAACCTCCAGTGGCAGGCGGTCGAAGTGGGCGGCGGCTACTACAAGTTGGTCAACCGGGCCAACGGCATGGTCGCCGACGGGTGGGGTGCCGCCACCGACGGCTCCACGGCCCGGCAGGCCGCCTGGAACGGCGGCACCAACCAGCAGTGGCGGATCACCCACCGGGGCGACGGCCGCTACTCGATCGCCAACCGCACCACCGGCCTGGTCCTCGACGGCGGCGGCAACGTGCCCTCCGGCTCGGTCACCAAGCAGTGGACCTACGACGGCAGCACCAACCTGATGTGGACCTTCACGGCTCTGTGAGGCCCACCGGCGTTCAGTACGCCAGGGTGACGCGACGCCGGATCGCCCCGCCCTTCTCGACCTCGTCGGCCAGGGCCACGGCCCCGTGGAACGCTTCCGCCGGCAACTGACCCTCCACGTCGGCGAGGTGGCGGGCGCGCCGTCCCCGGGGTGGCTCGGGCTCCACCCCGGACGCCGGTAGCGGAGACGACGCGGCCGGGCCGCCCACGGTGTCGTGGACGGCCCGGCTCTCCGGCGTGTCCGTCAGCTCTGGCCGGCCGTACGGCGCCTGCGCCCGAAGTAGAGCGCGGCCGTGCCGGCCACCACCACCGCGAGACCGGCGCCGGCGATCAGGGGCGTGCTGCTCGACGCGCCGGTCTCGGCGAGATCCCCGTTGGCGGTGGGGCTGTTCGCGCCCGTGTCGCTCGCGGGGACGGGGGAGGGGGAAGCGTCGGCTCCGGGGTTCGTGTTCCGGCCGGGAGCAGCGCTCTTCATCGACAGTGTCGCCGCGAAGGCCGACGCGATCACCTTGTGGCCGTCGGCGTTGGGGTGCGGGTCCTTCTTCGGCGTGCACGCCCAGGTGAGCTGACAGATCTTGGCCACGTTCGCCGGCACCTTGCCCACGCCGGGCATGTCGACGAGCGTGCCGAAGTCGTCCGACGAGAAGGCTCCGGCCACGTCCGCCACCTTGAAGCCGGTGGCACCGTACACCTGGGCGATCGCCTTGTCGCCCTCCTTGATGAGGGGCGCCGACTCCTTGGCGGCCTTCTGCCCCGCATCGCCCAGCAGCCACGTCGCGAGGAACGGGTTGTAGTACGTCGAGCCGCTGAACTGGGTGTTCTTCGTACCGGCCTGGTGGAGCGCGCCCGTGATCCGGGCGAGGTTCCGGCCCATGGTCTGGCTCGCGTTGTTCAGGCAGGTGCCGTCGAGGGTCCCGGCAGGGGTGACGCACGCCTGGATGTCGTTGGCGCCCACGCTGAGCGTCACGTAGGCGACCTTGCCGTGGTGCCGGGCCATGGCCTTGAGCGCGGCATCGAGCTGGGAGGTGGCGCCGGGGTAGCGGCAGGTGCCGCCCTTGATCAGCGACTCCGTGGTCTCCCCGGTGCAGCCGAGGCGTATGTGCTTCAGCCCCGGGTCGCGCTGCTTGAGCTGTGCGTAGAGGCGGTCCGTGTAGGCGAGGCGGGTGTCCTTGTCGACGTCCGGCTGGTAGCCGGAGGCCAGGGAGTCGCCCAGCGAGATGTAGTAGGTGGCGCCGTTTCCGGCGGTCGCCTCGTCGGCGGCGGTGGCCGGCCCGGGCGTGCTCAGCAGGACCGCCATCGCGGAGACGACCAGTCCCGGAACGAACCGCTGAAGGATTCTCATCACTTGCGCGCTTTCCAATTGTTGGGGGGAGTGGCTGCCGGAAGGCATGCCGTGGGGGAGGGAAAGGGAGAGACAAAGGAGGGGAGGGAGAGAGCTCGACCGCTGTGGCTTGCGGGCTCCCGGCGGGAACAATTTAGCGATCGCGCCGTCCACTTGTGCGTGTGGGACCTACAAAATGACAGCCGCTCACGACACGTGTAAGCGTCAGAAAGGACCGATCGGTCGCAATTCCGTGGCCGGACGCGTTCGGCACCAGCTGCTCCACCAGACCTGTCACCTGCTCGGTGTCGACGCCGAGCTTCGTAAGCGTGCCGCGCACGGTGGTCTCGTACAGGCCGCTGATCCCCTCGAGGAGGGAGATGCCCTGGTCGGTGACGGCCGCGTGGGCCGCGCGGGCGTCCCTGGGACATGCCGTGCGGGAGATCAGCCCGCGCATCTCCTGACGGGCCACGGCGCGGGACACCCGGCTTCTGGAGAATCCGAGTGCGGTGGCCAACTCCGTCATGTGCAGAAACCGGTGAGGGGATCCGTGGAGATGGGAGAGAGTCGCGTATTCCTCCCATGTGAGGCCGAACTCCCGCTGCAACACACGGTTCACCGACGTTTCGACGAGACGGATGAGCAGTGCGAGGGTTTCGTAGGAGCGGACATCCGCCGCTGTGAGGGTTCTTTCCATGGCAATGGCTCGCCTTTGAGGTCTTCCGCGCTCACTGAGCGAGCGGATCGGGGACGGCTCTCCAGGGACGGCACAGGGCGAGGAAGCAGACTGCCGCTGCCAGCGCGAGTCCGAGGACCGACGCGGCCATGGGAAGGGCGGTGCCGTGGCCGCCGAGACCGGCCAGGGCGGGGGCGAGAGCGCCCATGAGGAACTGGGTGGTGCCCAGCAGCGCGGAGGCGCTGCCTGCCGTGTGCGGGGCGCGCTGAAGGCAGAGTGCCGTCGTGGTGGGCAGGATCATACCGACGGGGCAGGCGATGAGGAACAGTGCTGCCGCGACCCAGGGCAGGCCCGCGTGCGTGGTCGTGACCAGCAGGACCAGGGTGGTGCTCGCGCAGGCGAGCGCGGTCAGGCCCCCGGCCAGGATGCGGTGCGAGGGGTAACGGCCGAGCAGGACCGTGCCGTTGAGCCGGCCCGTGGCGACCATGCCGATCGAGTTGAGGGCGAACAGCAGGCTGTAGGTCTGCGGGGAGGCGCCGTAGACCTGCTGGAGGGCGAAGGAGGAGCCCGCGATGTAGGCGAACAGGGCCGCGAAGCCGAGACTGCCGGTGAGCAGGTAGCCGGTGAAGGGACCGTCGCGGAGCAGGTCGCGCATGGTGCGCAGGGTGCTGGCGAGTCCGCCGGGGCGGCGATGTGCGGGAGGCAGGGTCTCGGCCAGCAGGGCGGCGGTCGCGGTCAGGACCGCCAGCCCGAGCAGCGTGAGGACGACGAAGACGCCGCGCCAGGAGGTCACGCGCAGCAACTGGGCGCCCAGGACCGGAGCCAGGATCGGCGCCGTGCCGGAGACCAGCATCAGCGAGGACAGCAGCCTGGCCGCGCCGAGACCGTCGTACAGGTCGCGGACGACGGCCCGGGCGATGACGATGCCCGCCGCGCCGGCCAGCCCCTGGACCAGTCGCATGCCGATGAGAACCGCCGGATCCGGGGCGACGGCGCACACGAAGCCCGCCACCACGTACACGGCGAGTCCCGTCAGCAGCGGCCGCCGACGGCCGAGGGTGTCGCTGAGCGGACCGATGACCAGCTGGCCGACCGCGATGCCGGCCATGAACGCCGTCAGCGTGAGCTGTGTGACGGCCTGTGAGATGTGCAGGTCCCCGCTGACCTCGACAAGCGCCGGCAGGTAGAGGTCGATGGTGAGCGGGCCGAGCGCGGTCAGCGAGCCCAGGATCAGCACGAGCGGCAGACGGCGCGGACGGCGGCCGGGAGCCGGAGGTCCGGACGGGCCTTCCCTGACGGCGGCGCCGGCCGGGGGTGTTTCTGGCATGGGTGGTCCAGGGGGAGGAGGGAAGCGGGCGGGCCGGGGGGCCGCGGTACCGGTGCCGACCGGGCGGGACGGGCACCGGCACGAGCAGGGGGAGGATGCCCCCTTGGGATGCCCCCTCGCGTCAGCGGTCGAGGCGTGCCTTCGGGAGGTCGGGGTCCTCGTGAGGGCGGAGTCGTCGATCGAGGGCGGGCCGGTGGCCCGGGCCCCGGCCCGTCCCGCGGTGTCCCGTGCGGTGACGGGGAGGCGCGGGACGGTGCCTTCGTCGGCCTTGGTGGCCCAGACGGCTCCCGCCGTACGGCTCGGAAGGGGCGAGGTGATCAGGGCGCGACGAGCTTGACGGTGCTCGCCCAGCCGTAGCCGCCCTCGCTGATCTGCAGGGCCATGTGCAGCAGTTGGAAGCCCTCCAGCTCGCGAGCGTGCTTGAGCGCGCCGACGTCGACCGCGTGGAGACCGCCGGAGGTCACCAGGTCCGCGACCTGCTTGCGGGCCACCTCGTCGTCACCGGCGATGAAGACGTCCAGTGGCGTGCCGGCCACCCGGCCGGCCACCAGGGTCGTCGCGAACGTGGTGTTGAACGCCTTGACGACCTTGGTGCCGGGGGCGGCGACCGCGGCGATCTCCTCGGCTGCCGAGGTTCCCGGGGAGACGACGAGCGCGTCCAGCGAGGCGTCGACGGGGTTGCTGATGTCCACGAGCACCTTGCCGCTCAGCCGGGCCCCGAGGGCGGCCGTGAGCTCCTTGGCCGCGGCGAACGGCACGGCCAGGACCACGAGTTCGGCGGTGTCCACAGCGGAGTCCCCGCCGGCGTGCACGGTCGCGTCGCCCGCAGCCTGCGCGCTCAGCTCGTCGGCGAGCCGCGGCCCTGGCCGGGTCCTTGGCGGTGAGGGTCACCGTGTGCCCGCCGGCCAGGGCGCGGGTCGCTATGCCGCGGGCCATGTTGCCGGCGCCGATGATGGTGATCTGCATGAGGGTCGTTTCCCTTCGCGGTCAGTGGGAGGCGCCGAACAGCGAGCGGTTGGCGATGTCGATGATGAACGGGCCGACGTGGGCGGGGTAGCGGTCCACGATGGCCTTCTTGTACGCGTCGCCGTCGTCGCCGAGCAGCTCGCGGGCGTCGGCGAGGTAGCGCCGTACGTCCGCGTAGACCTCGGGCCCGGTGGGCAGGCCGTGGCCGGCGAGGACGGTCTCGTAGCCGGACTCGGCGGCCAGTGCGTCCACGGCCTGCTGCCAGCCGGTGATGTCGTTGTTGCCCAGGTAGAGGTGGACGTCGTTGTAGACGAGGTCCTGGGCGACCAGCACACCCTGGTCGGGCAGCTTGATGAGCAGTTCGTCGGCGGCCTCGCCGCCGGAGACGGCCTCGAAGACGAACGGGACTCCGTCGATGACCTCGGTGCCGGGGGTGAGGTCCACGGTCGGGGTGAAGTCGGCGACCGGGATGACCAGTCCGGTCGGCAGTTGGCTGTCGCCCCGCGCGACGATCTGCTCGCGTACCACGGCCAGGGCGTGGACGGGGACTCCGAAGCGGGCGGCACCGTTGTAGTGGTCGGGGTGGGCGTGGGTGACGATGAGGCGGTCCAGCGGCTTGCCGATCCCCTTGGCGTAGGCGATCGCCTCGTCCGCGTAGGCGGGGAGCAGCTGGGCGTCGATCGCGATGATCCGCGCCGGGGTCTCGATCAGCTGGGTGGTGGTGTGGAAGGTGTCCGCCGGGGACATGTAGCTGTGGATGCGCACCGCGCCCTTGTCGAGGACCGTGACCGTGCCGTTCATGGGGTTGCTCCTTGGAGGTGAGAGCGGCCTTGTGTCGCTCTCGATGGCCTCCACTCTCTCCGTGAAAGCGCAGGCAGGCGAGATACGCTGGAGACCCGGCATGGTAAATCGAGGACATTCGGAGAATGCGATGATCGCCCCGGATCCAGCCGCGGACGACCCGTCCCGGCGCCGCGTCATCCCCCGGTTCGACTTCAACCCGCCCGAGGAACGGATCCCCGGCTTCGAGATCCTCGACCTGTCCACCCTGCACGAGCGGCGCCGGCGCCGGGGCCGCCGCATGGACGCCGTGCACCGGGTCGACTTCCACACCCTCACCCTCATCACCGAGGGCAGCGGGGAGCACGCCGTCGACTTCGTGACCTACCCCATCCGCCCCGGCACACTGCTGTGGGTCCGCCCCGGACAGGTGCAGAGTTTCGTGCGTCCGGGCACCGCCAACGGCACCCAGCTGCTGTTCACTTCGGCCTTCCCGCCACACGCCAGCAGCGCCGACCGGCTGGTCAGCGACTGGTACGGGACCACATGCCGGCAACTGGGCGCCGGCCCCGAGTACGCCGTGCTGTCCACCCTGCTGGGCCAGTTGCGCGCCGAGTACGACCGGCCGGAGCAGACGGTGTCCGCGGAGATCCTGCAACTCCTCCTGGCCACCGTGCTGTTGCAGGTCGATCGGCTGCCCCACCCCGAAGGCGGCGGCGATCCGCACGCCGGCGGGGAGGTCTACGCACGTTTCCGCGCCGAGCTGGAACGCTCCTACGCCACCACCCGGCGTGCCGCCGACTACGCCCACCGCCTCGGCTACACCGTCAAGACCCTCACCCGCGCGTGTGCGGCCGCCACCGGACAGCCCGTCAAGCACGTCATCGACGGCCGTGTCGCCCTGGAGGCCCGGCGCCTGCTCGCCCACACCGACGAGCCGGTGGCGACCATCGCACGCCGCCTCGGCTTCCCCGAGCCCACCAACTTCGGCAAGTTCTTCACCCGGCACACGGGCATGCCGCCGGGCGCTTTCCGGCAGGTGCACCACAGCCGGCAGGTGCCGCCCGGCGAGGGTGCGGCATGATCGGGAGCGTGGCGTGCGCAGGAGCCGAGGGGAGCCGGGGCTGTGGATGAGCGGGCGGAGATCTCGACGCCGCGGGAGGCGGCGAACGATCCCCTGGTGCTGGCCTTCGGCCGGCTGCAGGGGGCGGCGAACCGGCTGGAGTACATCCTGGGCCGGGCGCTGGAGGCGGAGTGCGGCATCAGCCATCTGACGTTCGAGGTGCTGCTCATCCTGGGCAGGGCGGGGGACCCGGGGTTGTCGATGGGGGCCATCGCCCAGGAGCAGGTGCTCACCACCGGAGGGGCCACCCGCCTGGTCGACCGCATGGTGGCGGCCGGCCTGGTCGAGCGGGTCGAGGACCCCGGTGACCGGCGCGCGCGCCTGGTGCGCCTGACGGCGCGGGGCGAGGAGACCACGGTCGTCGCGGCACGGGCGCACGCGGAGAACATCAGGCGCTACTTCCTGGCGCCCCTGCCGGTCGAGGAACGGGAGCGGTTCGCCGAGAACCTCCGCGTCCTCAGCCACTCGGCGCGGGACATGCTGCCCCGTCTTCCCTGAACCGGCCGCTCGCCACCGGATCCTGACCGATGGATCCGGAGCAGCCGGGCGGTCACATGGGGGGGGGAGTGCTGACTGTCAACAGATGACAGGCCGTCCGTTACGATGATTTTCCCCGGAGCCTGAAGGAGGCCTGGTCCGTGACCGGTCCGACGTTTTCCAGTCTGGCCCGCTCGACGACCCTGCGGGAGCAGGCGCTCCTGACGCTGCGAGCGGCGATCACCAGCGGCCGGTATCGGCCGGGTGATCATCTGGGGGAGGTGGAGATCGCGGAGCGGCTGGCCGTGAGTCGCGGGACCGTGCGCGAGGCGCTGCGTCATCTCCAGCAGGAGGGGCTCGTCACCGCCGGCGCCCGGGGCATGCTGCGGGTGTCCCAGCTGTCGCCGGCCGAGGTGCGGGAGTTGTTCCAGGTCCGGGAGGTGCTCGAAGGCCTGGCCATCACGCAGATCATCGAGTCGTCGCCGGGCCCCGAGGTGCTGCGCGCCCTGCGGGACGCCGTGGCGCGCCTGCACGCCGCCGTCGAGTCGGGTGCGGACCTGAGCGACAAGGTGGAGGCCGACCTCGCCTTCCACCTGTTGTTGTGTGAACTGTCGGGCAATTCCGTCCTCCTGAAGACCTGGCGCGGGCTCGAGGGCCCGATCCGGGTGGTCGTCATGAGCGCGGCGGCCGAGCGGCGTGAGGTGGCCATGGCCGCGTCGGCCCATCTGCCGCTCGTGGAGGCGATCGAGCGCGGTGACGCGGCCGCGGCGCAGGAGGTCCTGCGCGCCCACATGGCATCCGCCGTCGAGCAACTCGGTGCCGCGGACGTCGACACCGGGGGCGACCAGGCCGTTCGCTGATTCCTTCCTCCTTTTCGCAAGGCCCGCCGGTGACCGCCGGCGGGCCTTTTTCGTGGCCAGGGGTTGACACGTGCGCATGCACTCCCCAGAGTCGACTCTCGACTGTTAACAGTCAACAGCCAACAGGAACGGTTCAGGGACGGACCGTCCGTCAGCGATCAAGGAGGATCGGCATGGCTGCTTCCCCGCCCCCAGGACCGTCGGCCCAGGGCTCCCCCGAGCGCATGAGAGTCGCCATCGGCTGCGGTGTCGGCGCGACCATCGAGACCTACGACTTCATCGGCTTCGGCACGGCCGCGGCGCTCTACTTCGGAGACGTGTTCTTCCCGGACTCCGACCCGCTGTCCGCCACCCTGCTGTCCTTCGCCACCTTGGGCATCGGCTTCGCCGCCCGCCCCCTCGGCGGGGTGATCGCCGGCCATCTGGGAGACCGCGTCGGACGGAAGCCGGTGCTGGTCGGATCGCTGCTGCTGATGGGCGTGGCGACGGTCCTGATCGGCTGTCTGCCCACCTACCAGATGGTCGGTGTCTGGGCCCCGGTGCTGCTCGTGGCCGTCCGCATCGTCCAGGGACTCGCCTTCGGCGCCGAGTGGGGCGGCGCCATCCTGATGACCTTCGAGCACGCGCCGTGGCGACGACGCGGTCTGTACACGGGGATCACCCAGGCGGGCTTCCCCGTCGGGCTGCTCCTGGCCAACCTGGCCTTTCTCCTCAGCCGGCACACCCTGGACGACACCTGGGCCTGGCGCGTGCCGTTCCTCCTCAGCGCCGTACTGATCGCGGTCGGCATCTTCATCCGGCTCAAGATCGACGAGTCCCCGCAGTTCGAGGAGCTGAAGGAGTCCGGCGACGTCGCCAAGAACCCCCTCGGTGAGGTGCTCCGCAAGGACTGGCGGGGTCTGCTGCGGGCCTTCTGCCTCCGGACCACGGAGACGGCCGGATACGCGGTCTCGGTCACCTTCGTCCTCTCCTACCTGAACGACGACCGCGCCCCCGACGTCTCCAGCGCGGTCAGCCTCACCGCGCTGGTGACCGCCGCGGCCCTGGGCATCTTCGCCACGACAGGGTGGGGACTGCTGTCCGACCGGGTCGGACGCCGACCGGTGTACCTACTGGGCTGTGCCGTGACCCTGCTGTGGGGTGTCCCGCTGTTCCTGCTCGTCAACACCGGCACCGCCGCGCTCGTCCTGGTCGCCTTCGTGATCAGTTACGCGGTGTGCCAGAACTCCCTGGCGGGTGTCCAAGGGGCCTGGTTCTGCGAGCTGTTCGCCACCCGGACCCGCACCGCGGGCACCTCGCTCGCCTACCAGCTCTCCGCCGTCGTCTCCGGGTTCACGCCCATGATCGCCACCGCTCTGTACTCCGCCGTCGGCTGGACCGGCCCGGCCCTCCTCTTCAGCTTCTACGGGCTGCTCGGCCTCGTCGCCACCGCGCTGACCCGCGAGACCTGGGGAGCACCCGAGCGGCGGCAGGCCGACCTGGCGGCCCGGACAGGGCGCGACACCACCGCACCCGCCGCCCTGTCCCACTGACTCGTAATCCGGAAGAAGGAGTTGACGTGGCCTCCACCGCCACCACCACGCCGGCCGCCGGCCCGCCTGCCGTCCGACCCTTGTCGCACACCGAGCGACTGCGCGCTCTGCGGGAGTCCGCGTACCGCATCCGCACCCACGCCCTGAACATGGCCGAGGTCCAGGGCCAGGGCTACGTCGGACAGGCACTCGGCGTGGCCGACATCCTCGCCGTCGTCTACAAGGACGTGCTCAACCACCGTCCCGAGGACCCTGAATGGCCCGGGCGGGACAGGCTGCTGCTCTCGATCGGGCACTACGCCATCGCCCTGTACGCCGCGCTCGCGGAGGCAGGGGTGCTCGACACCGCGGAACTGGACACGTACGGGAGCGACGACTCCCGCCTGCCCATGTCGGGCATGGCCTCCTACACCCCCGGCATGGAGATCTCCGGTGGCTCGCTCGGGCACGGCCTGGGCATCGCCGCCGGACTGGGGCTCGGACTGCGCCACCAGGGCAGCCGCGCCCACGTGTACAACCTCCTCTCCGACGGCGAACTGGACGAGGGTTCCACCTGGGAGGCCGCCCTGGCCTGCGCCCACCACGGCCTCGACAACGTCACCGCCATCGTCGACGTCAACGCCCTGCAGGCCGACGGACCGACGAACGGCGTGCTGCGCACCGAGCCCGTCACCGACAAGTGGGAGGCGTTCGGCTGGCACGCGGTCCGGGTGGACGGCAACGACGTCGACGCCCTCGTCACGGCCTTCGACAGCCTGCGCACCCACCGGGGCTCACCGTCCGTGCTCGTCTGCGACACCCGTGTCGGCCGCGGCGTGCCGATGCTCGAGACGCGGGAGAAGGCGCACTTCATGCGGGTCGAGGAGCACGAGTGGCAGCTCGCCCGCGACCAGCTGACCGCGGGATTCCACGCCGAGCGCGGCGACCGGCACGCAACGACCGCAGATGAGGAGCACACCGCATGAACTCCGTCGCCGCCCTCGCCACCGGCACCGGCACGCGCAGGCTCACCACCTCCGCCATGATCGCTTCCATCGCGGAGGAGGGCCAGCGCACCACCAAGGCTCCCTTCGGGCACGCCCTCGCCCGGCTCGCCGACGAACGGCCGGACATCGTCGGCCTGTCGGCGGACCTCGCCAAGTACACCGACATGCACGTCTTCCGCGAGGCGCACCCCGAGCGCTTCTTCCAGATGGGCATGGCGGAACAGGCGATGCTCGGCGCGGCCGCGGGGCTCGCCGAGTCGGGCCTGACCCCGTTCGCCTCCACCTACTCCGTCTTCGCCACCCGCCGTGCCTACGACTTCCTGTGCCTGGACATCGCCGAGCCGGGACTGAACGTCAACGTCGTCGGCGCCCTGCCCGGGCTGACCACCGGCTACGGCCCCAGCCACCAGGCCACCGAGGACCTCGCGATCCTGCGGGCCATGCCCGGTCTGACCATCGTGGATCCGGCGGACTCGGTCGACATCGAGCAGGCCGTACCCGCCCTGGCCGCGCACCCCGGCCCCACCTATCTGCGGCTGCTGCGCGGCGCGGTCCCCACCGTGCTCGACGAGTACGACTACACCTTCCGGCTGGGACGCGCCGCCGAACTGCGCGGCGGCCGCGACGTGTTGTTCATCTCCACCGGCCTGATGACGGTACGCGCCCTGTCGGCGGCCCGGGAACTCGAACGCGACCACATCGACGCCGCGGTCCTGCACGTGCCGACGATCAAGCCCTTCGACCGTGAGGCCGTCGTCCGGGAGGCGGCGAAGGACCGACTCGTCGTCACCCTCGAGAACCACAGTGTGATCGGAGGCCTGGCGGAGTCCGTCGCCTCCAGCCTGGCCTTCGCCCGGGTGACCGCCCGCCTCGTCCCCGTGGGTCTGCCGGACGAGTTCCTCGCGGCGGGCGCGCTGCCCACGCTGCACGACCGGTACGGCCTGTCGGTGGCGGCGATCAAGGACCTCGTCCGCCGCGAACTGTGAAGCCGCCGGCCGCCGACCCGACCACCGTGAACTCACCGCCCCTCTCAGGAGTCCGCATGACCACCCGCAACAGCCCGCGCACCGCCCTCGTCACCGGAGCCGGGTCCCGCCGCGGCATCGGCCGCGCCACCGCGCACGCCCTCGCAGCCGACGGTTACGCCGTCGCCGTCCTCGACCTCGACAAGGAAGCCGCCGAGGAGGCGGCCCGCGAAGTGGCCGCCCGCCACGGGGTCGAGACCCTCGCCCTCGCGGCGGACGTCACCGACGCCGATGCCGTCGACGCGGCCGTCGCGCAGGCGGAAGCGGCTCTGCCGCCCCTCGGCGCGCTCGTCAACAACGCGGGCATCACCTCGCCCGTGCCGTTCCTGGAGGTCTCGCCCGCCGAATGGGACCGGATCTTCGACGTCAACGTGCGCGGCGGCTTCCTGGTCACCCAGCGCGTCGCGGCGGGCATGGCGGAACGCGGATTCGGCCGCATCGTCTTCCTCTCCTCGGTCTCCGCCGAACGCGGGGGAGGGGTCTTCGGCGGGGTGGCCTACTCCGCGGCCAAGGCCGGACTCCTCGGCTTCGCCCGGGCGCTGGCCCGCGAGTTGGGGCCGTCGGGCGTCACGGTCAACTGCGTGGCACCCGGCCTCATCGACACCGACATCACGCAGGGCAAGCTCGACGAGGCCCGCAAGGCGGCCATGGTGGCGGACATCCCCGTGCGCCGGATCGGGGGCGTCGACGACGTCGCCGAGGTCATCGCGTTTCTGACGCGGCCCGGCTCCGGCTACGTCACCGGTGCCACGTACGACGTCAACGGCGGTTCCCACATCCACTGAGACGAGCCGAGACGACGGGCCCGCCGCATCAGCGGGCCCTTTCTCGTGGTCGGGAACGTCCCGGCCGCTCGGCCCCATGTGGCGAGCGATACGTCCTCAAAGAAATACCTGACGTGTCAGGTACTGTTGAGTCAGGTGAATCGCCCGCACCAGACGGGCGCCCCACCCTTGTGCCGAGGTTCTCGATGAAGCTCATCTACGTTTTCGACGCCTACTGCGGCTGGTCCCACGGCTTCTCCCGGACGCTGCGCGAGGTGGTGTCGCGGCATCCGGAACTCGACGTCGACGTGGTCTCCGGCGGCCTCTTCACCGGGTCCCGCCGGGTGCCGATCCGCGCGTTCGGATACGTCCAGGGCGCGAACGCCAAGATCGCGGAGCTGACCGGCGCCGAGTTCGGCGAGGCCTACGACCGGCTGATCGCCGACGGTTCGTTCGTGATGGACTCCGAGGCCGCCGCACGCGGTGTCGCCGCCCTGCGCCAGGTCGCGCCCGCGCGCTCGGCCGAGCTGGCTGCCGCACTCCAGCGGGCCTTCTACGTCGACGGCCTCGGCCTCTCCGACCCGGCGACCTACCGGAAGGTCGCCGAGCAGTCCGGACTGGACGCCGATGCCGTGGTCGCCGCCTTCGAAGCACCCGGGGCCCGGGAGGCGGCCGAGGCCGACTTCCGCCGGGCCGCCGCGCTGGGCGTCACCGGCTTCCCCACGCTCCTCGCCGTCGACGGCGACCGGGTCACGCCGCTGGCCTACGGAAACGCCACCGCCACCGAGGTCGAACAGCGGCTCTCGGCCCTCACCGCCCACTGAGCCACCCACCCCCGTCCCCCACCACCCCTCAACACAAGGAACCAGCGATGAGCGCCCTCTCCTTCAAGGTCCTCGACCTCGACTTCCCCGCCGGCAGCAAGAACAAGACCGCCACCCTCGTCACCGGCGAGAACGACGCCCTCCTCGTGGACGCCGCCTTCACCCGCGCCGACGGCCACCGCCTCGCCGCCGAGATCCTCGACTCCGGCAAGAAGCTGACCACCGTCTTCGTCAGCCACGGCGACCCCGACTTCTACTTCGGCGCCGAGGTCCTCGCCGACGCCTTCCCGGCGGCCAAGTTCCTCGCCACCCCGATCGTCATCGAGCACATCCGGCACTCCTACGAGGGCAAGCTCAAGGCATGGGCGGCCGTGGGCGAGAACCTGCCCACGCGCCTCGTCGACCTGGAGCCCCTGACCGGCGACCTCACCCTCGAAGGGCACCGCTTCGAACTCAAGGGCGGCCCGGCCGAGCTTCCCGACCGGCACTACCTGTGGCAGGCCGGGCACCGCGCGATCCTGGGCGGCGTGCTGCTGTTCCAGCGGGAGCACGTCTGGGTCGCCGACACCCCGACCCCCGCTGACCGTTCCGCGTGGATCGGCCTGCTCGACGAGATGGCCGCCCTGGAGCCGGAGCTCGTCGTCCCGGGCCACCGCCTGCCCGGCACTCCCGCCGACGCCTCCGCCATCACCGCCACCCGTGCGTACCTCGTCGCCTTCGAGGAGGAGCTCGGCAAGGCGGCCGACGGCGCCGCGCTCACCGAAGCCCTCGTCGAGCGCTACCCGGACAACGGCATGCTGATCGCCGCCCAGATCGGGGCGAAGGTCGCCAAGGGCGAGATGCAGTGGGGCTGACGATGAGCGAGTTCGCCACCTCCACCGCCCCCGCCGACGTCGTACGCCGCCAGTACCTGGCCTCGGCGGCCGGTGACCTGGCCGCCCTGCGCGCCACGCTCGCCCCCGACGTGGAGTGGACGGAGATGGTCGGCTTCCCCCTCGCCGGCACCTACCGCACCCCCGAGGGCGTCACCGCCAACGTGATGGAGAAACTGGGCCAGGACTGGGACGCCTGGACGGCCCACGACGACACCTACGTCGCCGACGGCGAGAACGTCGTCGTCCTCGCCCGCTACACCGCCACTCACAAAGGCACCGGCAAGCCGATCGACGTCAGGGTGGCCCACCACTTCGTGGTGCGCGGCGGCTTGATCGTCCGCTTCGAGCAGTTCACGGACACCGCGCTCGTCCGCGACGCGATGACCACCTGAGACACGACGGCAGGTTCCCGGCGACCCTGGCCGAGCGGGGCGCGGCGGCGGCCGTGCTCGATCTGCGACCCTCCGGTGCGAAAGTATCGCGGGTGACCATGCCGTCGAAGACGTCCCACGGGAGCGGGCTGGTCCGCTTCCCGCCTGGTCAGGCGAGGGTCAGGGGTGTTTCCCGTGGCCCCTGCCGATCGCGAAAGCCCGGGTATGCTTTCGTGACCCCCCGGGGTCGCGCGGGGGAGGGTGCCGGAATGACGGCCCCACTGGGCGAGGGAATGGGAAAGGCAACGTGCCGGACAACCGATCAGCAGCGCCTGCCGCGGAAGGGCCGGAAGCGCCGGAGGAAACGGGAGCACCGGAGGAGCGGAGCACGGGCGGTGGCGGGCCGGCGGCCGTCACCATCGCGTACATCGCCGAGTCCGCCGGCGTCTCGGTCCCCACGGTGTCCAAGGTGCTCAACGGCCGGCCCGGTGTGTCCGACGAGACCCGGGCCCGGATCGAGGAGCTGATCCAGCGGTACGGCTACCGCAAGCCGCCGAAGAACCGCAGCAACCTCGTGGAGCTCGTGTTCCGCGAGCTGGAGAGCATGTGGTCCGTGGAGATCATCCGCGGGGTCGAACGGGCGGCTCGCCGCAACAAGGTCGGTGTCCTGGTGTCGGAACTCGGTCTTCACGACACTCCGGTCAGGACCATCGACGAGACCGTGGGGCGACGCCCGCAGTGCGTCCTGTCGGTGGCGTGGCTGTCGGAGGAGGAGCGGGACCAGCTGAAGGCGAAGGGCATCCCGTTCGTCGTGTTCGACCCGAACGGGGAACTCCCCGACGACGTGCCGTTCGTGGGTGCGACGAACTGGCGGGGAGGCCAGGCCGCGACCCGGCACCTGATCGATCTGGGACACCGGCGCATCGCCATGATCACCGGCCCTGACCATCCCTTCTGCCTCGCGCGGAACGCCGGCTACGTCTCGGCGCTCGCCGAAGCCGGTCTGCCGGCGGATCCGAACCTGATGGTCAAGACGCTCCTCACCCGCGAGGACGGCTACCAGGCGGCACGGGACCTGCTCACCCGCCCGGACCGCCCCACCGCGGTCTTCACCGCCAACGACATGCAGGCCCTCGGCGTCTACCAGGCGGCGCGCGAGCTGGGGCTGAGCATCCCGGCGGATCTGAGCGTGGTGGGCTTCGACGACGTACCGGCCGTGGCCTGGGTCGACCCGCCCCTGACCACGGTCCACCAGCCCCTCGCGGAGATGGCCGTGGCCGCCACCGAACTGGCCCTGGCCCTGGGACGCGGCGAGGACGTGCCCCGGGCCGGACTGGAGATCGCGACCACGCTCACCGTCCGGGAGAGCACGGCGCCGCCCAAGAACTGAGGGGACCGGGAGGACCCCGGGTGCCAGGACGGCACCCGGGGCCGGCGGGGCAGGGTCAGGCGACGGTCCCCGTCACCGAACCTCCGTTCTTCGTCACGCGGTACGTCACGGTCGCTCCGCTCCAGAAGTGGAAGGTGAGAGTCGCCTGCGCACCGTCACGCAGGGCGTTGAGGTACGCCGGCGTCAGGGTGAGCGCGTTGCCGGAGTAGTTGGGGGAGAACGCGTTGTTGAACTCCTGATACGGGGTCCAGGCGGTGTTGCCGGCGGTGCTGCCGTCGGCGTACTTGGACTCCATGGTCGCCAGCTGGTCACCGCGGAACTGGGTGCGGATGCTCAGCCCGTCGGAGGTGCTGCCGCTCGCGTCGGAGAGCACCGGCCTGTCGTACGTGGTGACGTGGATGTTCCAGGGGACGCCCGTGGAGAACCGGGCCTGGATCGTCGCGTTGATGCCGTAGGCGCGGTTCCCGGCCAGTCTGGTGAGAGCGGAGGCCGTGAGGGTCAGCTGGGTGCCGGAGACGGTGTAGTCCCGGCCCTGGACGAGTTGCGTGCTGCCTTGCCAGAGGCCGCGGAAGGCGGTGCCGTTCGGGTTCAGGGTGAGCGTCCTGGCCGTGATGGCGCTCGACTTCGCCAGAAAGATCCGGTCCGAGGAGGCGGTTCCCGAGCGGGTGGTCCAGCTGGACTTGATCGCGGCGAACAGCGCGGGGTCGGTCCACCGGAACGTCGTGCGGTTGAGGTAGGCCCAGGTCCCGGGGTCCCACAGGGCGGTGGTCACTCCGGCGGTGCGGGCGTTGTACCCGAGCTGCTCGTAGAACTTCAGCGCCTCGCCCCGCTCGATGCGGGAGGGGTGGTTGGAGTCGGGGAACTGCAGCAGACCCCACTCGCCGAGGTAGACCGGGACGCCCTTGGAGGTGAAGGTGGTGCGGAGCCGGTTGAAGCGGTCGCTCATGTCCTGCTGCGAGGTGGCGTCGAACCGCGTGCCGCCGGCGACGTTCACGCTGAACGGGTAGTAGCCGTAGTAGTGCACGGTGGCGACGAGGTTGGGGTCGTTCATCGCCTTCATCTCGCCGGACAGGGCGTCCAGGAAGACCTGGTCGGAGCTGGTGTGCAGACTGGGCAGGACCAGCAGCCGGGTCGCGTTGTTGCCGCCGGACTGGCGCACCACGGTGCGGAACGCCGTGTTCAGTTCGCTGTTGTACTGGATGCCCTGGGCATCGGTGGTGTTGTCGAACTGCGGCTCGTTGTTGCTCTCGAAGAGCAGGGACTTCGGGGAGTCCTTGAACGTGGCGGAGATCTGGGTCCACGTGGCCTTGAAGCGGGCCAGGACACGGTCGTGGTCGGTGTGCATGGCGGAGATCCACTGCCACGAGTCGTGATGGACGTTGACCACGACGTACAGCCCGTCGGCCAGGGCCATGTCGACGACCTCCTTGACGCGGTTCATCCACGTCGCGTCGATCGTGTAGGGGGCCGTGGCGGACTGGTGGTCGGTCCAGGTGACGGGAATGCGGACGCTGCGGAAGCCCTGGGCCTTGATGGTGTCGAACAGGGCCTTGGTGACCTTCGGGTTGCCCCAGGACGTCTCGTCGGGAATGGCGTCCAGGGTGTTGCCCAGGTTCCAGCTCGGCTGCATCGCGGCCACGGTGTCCATCGGGCTCGCGGCGAGCAGCGGGAGCCGTATCGGGAGCGAGCCCTTCTGGTCGGGTGCGGCGAATGCCGCGGTGCCGGTCAGCCCGATCATGGTGATCAGCGCCAGCAGGAGGCCGAGTACCCGGCCCGGACCGCGACTGCGGCGGTCGGTGAGGTGGTGCGTTCTCTGCATCTCTGACCCTTCTCTGTTCGGCCGGGCGGGGCCCGCCCGTGGGGGGATCGTGTGTTCGGTCGGTCGAGGAAAGGCCGTTGCCACGGCATCCTGACGCCGGATCAGGGGCCGGAGGGCTCGTAGTCGGACTCGTAGTCGAACCAGTCGAAGTGGACCGTGCCGGCGGCTGCGTACAGGCCGATGACCCGGCCGGTGAAGCCGCCGGCCACCTCGGTCGACAGATAGCGGCCGTCGAGGGCGCCGAGCTCGGTGAACGTGCCGTCCGGCTCCTCGACGCCGAACGTGAGGGTGTCCGGCCCGGTGCGCGCGTCCCGGGCCGGCGTGGGGGAGACGCGCAGGCCGAGGACCACGGGCCCGGCGGGCACGGACCGTGACGCCACGACGGTGCGCAGGGGCCCCATCCGGGCGAGCAGCCGCACTTCGCCCTCGGACGCCTCGATCTCGTAGTGGTGCTCCTCGTCCAGGCGGACGGCGAGGCCGCCACGGCCCTCCGCCGGGTCGACGCGGGTGCGCACCGCGCACGTCAGGTGCTGCTGGCGGCGACCGACGAAGACGACATCCCGTTCGTCGAGCGAGGCGCCGCGGGCCCGCAGGGTCAGCCAGCCGGCGCGTTCCTTCGTAGTGCAGTGCTCCACGGGACGGTCCCGCACGGAGATCCACTGCGGCCGCAGCTCAGTGAGGTCGAAGTCGTCACGGACGGGTTCGGCGGGCTGGGGGACGAGCGGCCAGGCCGGCGCGGGCAGTTCGGACGGCACCTCGCCGACGACCGGCCAGCCGTCCACCCACTCCACCGGCACCAGGAACGTCTCGCGGCCCAGCACGTGCCAGCCCGGCGTGCCGCCCCGCGGCCGGACGGCGAGCAGCACCATCCACCACGAGCCGTCGGGCGCCTGGACCAGGTCCGCGTGTCCGGTGTTCTGGACAGGGCGGTTGGTGCCGCGGTGGGTCACGACCGGGTTGTGCGGGCACGGCTCGAACGGGCCGGAGGGAGACGTCGCGCGGGCGATCGAGACGGCGTGACCGCGCTCGGTGCCGCCCTCGGCGATGAGCAGGTACCAGTACGCGCCGATGCGGTACAGGTGCGGCGCCTCCGGGGCCATCGCGTCGACGCCGCCGGACCAGAGGGGTCGCGGCTCGCCGAGCGTCTCTCCGGTGGACGGGTCGAGGCGCACCTGCGAGACCCCGGCGGTCGTGCACAGGCAGGTGCCGTCCTCGTCCCAGGCGAGGTCCGGGTCGATGCCCTTGATCCCCGGCAGCCGCACCGGATCGGACCACGGCCCGGCCGGATCGGTGGCGGTGAACAGCAGGTTTCCCTCGCCCTTGGCCACGTTGGTGACGATCAGCCAGAAGCGGCCGTCGTGGTGGCGCAGCGTGGGGGCGTAGATGCCGGCGGAGGAGGGCGTGTCCGTGGTCAGGCGGAGCTGGCCGGGCCGGTCCAGGGCGTTGCCGATCTGCCTCCAGTGCACCAGGTCACGACTGTGGAAGACGGGGACGCCGGGGAAGTACTCGAAGCTGGAGCACACCAGGTAGTAGTCGTCGCCCACACGGCACACGCTGGGGTCGGGATGGAGGCCGGGGATGACGGGGTTGGCCACGAGGGCTTCGGAGAGCTGGTTCTCTGACACTCGGTCAAGTCCTTGTCGTCAGTGGTTCGTCGACGCGTTGTCGAGGCGGAGCAGCACCGCGGACGGAGCTGTGGGCAGCGTCAGCGTGAGGTGGCCGGTGCCGGGGTCCCATGCGACGTCGGCCCGGCTGGCGGTGGGGTAGAGGACCTCAGGGCGAGGCGTGGCGCCCCGCAGGTGTGGCAGGGCGAGACGCGTGGTGGCCTCGGCTCCGGGGCGGCGCCACACCGTGAGGTACGTGGTGTCGGGGGTGTGCAGGGCCAAGGCGATCCACGGGTCCTCCCAGGCCGGCAGTCCGAGCGGCCAGGCGGGGACGGCCCGGGTCAGGTCGGCGCGGATGGCCTTGTACACGGCGACGGCCTCGTGCACCAGGGCGAGGGACTCTGGCCGCAGGTCCGGCAGCAGCCCCGACAGATGGATGCGGCCGAGGAGGGCGTTGGCCATGGTGAAGGCCACCTCGTCCGAGGAGTCCTGCGGCAGCGGGTAGGCCCAGACGGCGCCCTGCTCGGGGGTGACCGCGGTGGGGGCGGAGGCGGCGATGGGCGCGTACAGCTGGAGGTTCTGCTGGTCGCTGGTGGACTGCAGCTGCATCCGGGACAGCAGTGCGTAGTCCCAGCGCATGCCGCCGGACGAGCAGTTCTCCACGACCAGTCGCGGGAAGCGGTCCAGGATGCCGTCGAGCCAGTCGAGGTGCGCCCGGTTGTGGCCTAGCAGACCGGCGCCCGGCGTTTCCCCGGGGTGGGCACTGGTGCCGGAGCCCGGGTCGATGTTGTGGTCGAGTTTGAGGTAGCCGACGCCCCACTCGCCCACCAGGCGGTCCACGACCCGGTCCAGGTGGGCGCGGGCGGCGGGGTGGCGCAGGTCGAGGTGGTGGCGGCCGGTCTCCGTGACGCGGACACCGTCGCGGCGGAAGAACGCCTCGTCCGGGAGGGACTTGGCCATGGGGCTGCGGACGCCGATCACCTCCGGCTCCAGCCACAGACCGGGCACCATGCCGCGCTCCCGGATGCGGTCCAGCACTTCGTGGATGCCGCGTTCCCCCGGGAAGCGCGAGGCGGCGGGCTCCCAGGCGCCCACGCTGTCCCACCAGCCGCCGTTCTCGCCGTCGTACCAGCCGGCGTCGATGACGAAGTACTCCGCGCCCGCCTCGGCCGCCGCGTCGATCAGCGGCAGCAGTTTCTCCGTGGTGGGGTCGCCCATCAGGCAGTTCATGTAGTCGTTGAAGACGACGGGGAGCCGCTGGTGGTCCGGGTGCGGGCGGCGGATGGCGCGCCGGTAGCGGGTGAGTGCGGCGAACGCCTCGTCCGGGCCGCCGTGGTCGCCGAAGGCGAGGGCGACCGGTACGGTGGTGAACTCCGCGCCGGGCTCCAGGGGATGCCGCCATCCGTGGTGGGTGTCGTTCGGACCGAACAGGGCCAGGTAGGCCAGCCCGTCGCGCTCCCCGCACTCCCAGTGCCAGCCACCGCCGTTGTGCTCGATCTGCCACAGCCAGGTGCGGCCCGCGCCACGGTCGGTCAGTCCGCCCATGGGCAGTCGGCCGCAGCTGGACCACACCCCCCGCCCGGTCCGTGTGATCTCGCCCTTGCCGTTGTCGTAGACGACGCGGTCGCCGAGGAAGGGCGAGGTCACCCGCATCGGCTGTCGCCGCCACCGGCATTCGGCGACCCAGTCGTTCTCGGCCCACAGCACGTCCGCCGCCTCGATGGCCTCGCGCCCGTCGGCGAGAGGGGCCACGACGAGGGAGGAGACCGACTCCAGGTGGAGGGTGGCCGCCCCGTCGTTGCGCAGGACCACTTCGGCGCGCAGCACGGGCACGCCGTCCGGCGAGCGGTACGTCACCTGTGCCGTGAGACCGGTCTCGGGGTCGTGGAGTCCGACAGTGAGCACGTGCCATGCGCCGTCGCGGGTCACACGGTGCTCGCGGTACCGCAGACGCGCGCCGAGGGACGTGTCGATCAGACGCCCGCCCGACCAGGCGCGGCCGTGGCCCGCGGCCGTCACCTCCACCAAGGGCAGCGGAGGCCAGTTGCGCCGCTCGGGCGGCGTGCCGCCGGGAAGGCCGATCCGCGTGAGGCGGGCGGTGCCGTCCTCGGCGACGCCGATCTCGACCTCCAGGGTCCGATGGCCCCATCGGAGGATCTGCGGTGCGCTGGTCATGATTGCCTTTCCGGTAGGTCGGCCGGCTTCAGGCGATGCGGAGTACGACGCAGCCGCCGGGCGGCAGTTCGGACACCGGGGCGTCCGTGAGCAGGTCGTGGGCGGGCTCGGGCAGGGGCACGGGTTCGGTGCGGTGGTTGATCAGGAAGCGCCAGCGGCGGCCGTCCGCGGCGTGCCGGGTGACGGCCTCGACCCGGGGAGGCAGGCCCCGCACCTCGGGTCCCACTCCCGCCTCGTCGAGGAGCCGGGCGACCAGGGCCGCGTGACCGGCGTCGTCGAGGCGGGTGGAGAGGTACCAGCCCTGGCCGGTGCCGTGGCGGTGACGGGTGAGCGCCGGGCTGCCGGCGAGCATCCCGTGGGTGTAGGCGGCCAGCGTCTGGGCACCGTCGGTGCGCAGGGACTCGCTCCATACGGTGCCGTGCGACCCGTCCGACAGGGTGACCCGCTCGTCCCGCCGCAACGGCCGGTACTCCTCGACGCGGATGCCCAGAGCCTCGCGCAGGGCAGGGGCCGGGTAGCCGCCGAGACGGGCGTGCAGGCGGTCGTCGACGTATCCGCTCGCGTGCTGGACCAGGAGCGTTCCACCGCCGGCGACGTAACGCCGCAGGTTCTCGGCGGCCGCGTCGGACAGGAGGAACAGGGCCGGTGCGATGACCAGCGGGTAGGGGCCCAGGTCGTGTTCCGGGTGGGCGAAGTCGACCGTGACACCGGCGTCCCACAGGGCACGGTGTGCCCGGCCGAGTGCCGCGTGGTAGTCGAGGCCCGCGGAGGGCAGGCCGTCCACGCCGAGCGCCCACCACGCGTCCGCGTCGTGCAGGACGGCCACCGACCCGGCGACCGTCGACCCCGCCAGCTCGCCGAGCCGGGCGACCGCCTCGCCGACCTCTGTGACCTCACGGAAGATCCGGCTGTCGGGCCCCGCGTGCGGCACCATCGCCGAGTGCCAGGTCTCGGCGCCGGCCCGGGACTGCCGCCACTGGAAGAAGAGGGCGCCCTCCGAACCACGCGCGATGTGGCCGAGGGTGTGGCGCAGGACGTCCCCGGGGTCCTTGGCGAGGACCCGGTCCCCGTCGTACACCGTGCTCGTGCCCTGCTCCATCAGCAGCCACGGCCGTCCGCCGCCCAGGGAGCGGGCACGGTCGGCGTGGAAGGCGACGTCGGCGGCGGCAGCCGGCCCGGGGGCGCTCGGATACTGGTCGCAGCTGACCACGTCGAGCTCGCGGGCGAGGGCCCACAGATCCAGGTTCTGGTAGGCGGGCAGCATCAGGTTGGTCGTCACCGGGCGGTCGCTGTGCGCGCGGATCGCGTCGCGCTGCTCGCGGTAGGCGGCGACCACCTCGTCGGACCAGAAGCGACGGAAGTCGAGGTGCTGGCCCGGGTTGCCGTGCCAGTTGGTCGCGCGCGGCGGCAGCACCTGCTCCCAGGAGCCGTAGCGCTGGCTCCAGAAGGCCGTCCCCCAGGCCTCGTTGAGGGCGTCCAGCGAGCCGTGGCGGGCCCGCAGCCACACCCGGAACGCGGCCGCCGTGTGGTCGCAGTAGCACAGCGTGGCGTACTCGTTGTGCACGTGCCACAGCGCGACGGCGGGATGGTCCCCGTAGCGTTCCGCGAGGGCCCCGGCGATCCGGCGGGCCGCGTTCCGGTAGGCGGGCGCGGTGAGGCAGTACGTGTCCCGGCTGCCGTGCACGAGGCGGGTGCCGTCGGGCCGGACCGTCAGCGCGTCCGGGTGGGCCAGGGTGAACCAGGGCGGCGGGGAGGCGGTGGGGGTGGCCAGGTCGACGGCCACGCCGTTCGCGTGCAGCCGGTCGAGGTGGGCGTCCAGCCAGGCGAAGTCGTAGCGGCCCTCCTCCGGTTCCAGCAGGACCCAGGAGAAGACCCCGACGGTGGCCAGGTTGACCCCGGCCCGTCGCATCAGCTCATCGTCCTCCTTCCAGACCGCTTCGTCCCACTGCTCGGGGTTGTAGTCACCGCCGAAGGCGAGTCCGCCCAGACGGTCGGTGAGGCTGCGCGAGGTCATGACGGGCCCTCCTGGTGAGGCGACGTGGCGAGTGCACCGCTCTGGCGCACCGTCGGAACCGGGGCGGATCGGGCGCTCGCTGTCGAAGCGCTTCACCTGGCGGCGTACGCTAACGACAGGTTTCTCGCGAAACAAGAGGGTGATGCCTAGGAAACTTTCTTTTCCTCGGTCCATTGACAGCCTGAGAGGCCGGTGGCAGCGTCGAAGCGCTTCAACACCTCGAAACCGGCGTGCTTCCAGGGGGCCCTCTTGGGTTCCTGCCCCTGCTCCTACCGCCCTCGCCCTTCGTCACGAGAACTGAGGCCGACACCATGTACCAGCGAGCCGAACGCGCCCTCGAGCGACGGACCCAGGGCGAGATCCTGCGCGTCGAACCCTGGGGCCCGCACGCGGTCCGGGTGCGCGCCGCGGCCGACACCATCGACCACGAGGCGAGGTGGGCCCTCGACCTGCCTCCCGTGCAGGGGGAGTCGACAGTCCTCGTACGCGGCGACGGCACGGCCCGCCTGGTCAACGGACGCCTCACCGTCGAGGCCGACCCGGACGGGCGGCTGCGCTTCCTGCGCACCGGAGAGGCGGACGCCCCGCGCGAACTGCTCGCCGAGAAGCGCCCCCACCACGCCCGCCCGGGCCCCCGCGTCCACGCCTCGCGCGGCGACGGCACCTACACCGCCGAGCAGAGCTTCGAGGCGTACGACGGTGAGCGCCTGCACGGCCTCGGTCAGCATCCGCACGGCGGCCTGGACCACAAGGGCCGTGTCATCGACCTCGTCCAGCGCAACACCGTCGTGACGATCCCCTTCCTCCACTCCTCGCGCGGCTACGGCCTGCTGTGGAACAACCCCGCCACGGGCCGCGTGGAACTCGCCACCGACACCACCCGCTGGGTCGCCGAGCAGACCCGTGGGATCGACTACTGGGTCGTCGCGGGCGACACCCCGGCCGAGATCATGGCGGCCTACGCGGACGCCACCGGCCACCCGCCCCTGCTGCCCGACTGGGCGAGCGGCTTCTGGCAGTCCAAGCTCCGCTACCGCACCCAGGACGAACTCCTCGCCGTCGCCCGCGAACACCACCGGCGCGGACTGCCCCTGTCCGTCATCGTCTGCGACTTCTTCCACTGGACCCGCATGGGCGACTGGTCGTTCGATCCGGAGGACTGGCCCGACCCCGCGGCCATGACCAAGGAACTGGACGCGCTCGGCGTACGGCTCCTCGTGTCCGTCTGGCCGACCCTGGAGGACGACAGTGCCGGCTTCGCGGCCCTGCGCGACTGCGGTGGCCTGGTCCGGGACAGCCACGGCGGGCTGCTGCGGCAGCACTGGCCGGCGCGCGGCGGCGACCAGCGCTATCTGCCCATGGCGTACTACGACGCGACCCACCCGAGAGCCCGCCGCCTCCTCTGGGACCGGCTGCGGGCCAACTACCAGGCCCTGGGCGTCACCGCGTTCTGGCTGGACGCCTGCGAACCCGACCTGTCCCCGGCCCTGGCGTCCCGAGCCGTCTACCACGCGGGACCGGGCCCCCAGGTGGGCAACGCCTACGGGCACGAGCACGTACGGGGCGTCGCCGAGGGGCTGCGGGAGACCGGCGACGACCGTCCCCTCAGCCTGGTCCGCTCGGCCTGGGCGGGCAGCCAGCGCCACGGCGCCGCACTGTGGTCCGGGGACATCCCGCCCACCTTCGACTCCCTGGCCGCCCAGGTCCGCGCGGGACTCAACGTCGCCCTGAGCGGCATCCCCTGGTGGCACACCGACATCGGCGGCTTCCTCGGCGGAAACCCGGACGACCCGGCCTACCGGGAACTGCTGATCCGCTGGTTCCAGTACGGCACGTTCAGCCCCGTCATGCGCCTGCACGGCGACCGCGAGCCGAACCAGCCCTTCAGCGCCCGGATGAGCGGCGGCCCCAACGAGATCTGGTCCTACGGCGAGCAGGCGTACCCGATCCTGCGCGACCACCTTCTGCTGCGTGAACGCCTGCGCCCCTACCTCCACGGACTCGCCGAGACCGCCCACCGCACCGGCGCCCCGCCCATGCGCCCGCTGTTCTTCGACTTCCCGGACGACGAGACCGCCTGGGACGTCGACGACCAGTACATGCTCGGCCCCGACCTGCTCGTCGCACCGGTCACCGAGGCGGGCGCCCGCGAACGGACCGTGTACCTGCCGTCCGGCAGCCGCTGGTGCGACACCGCGAGCGGAGCCGAGTACGAAGGCGGCACGAGCGTGCCCGTCGCGGCACCGCTGGAGCGTATTCCGGTCCTCGTCCGGGCCGGTGCGCGCGTGCGGGGCGAACTCGGCCCCCTCGGACCGGCAGCGCGGGCCCGCTGACCGTGCCGCGTGGTCAGTCCCGGCCTGCACCGCTCGCTGTTCACCTACATCAGCGGTTCCAGCTTCGTCTTCGAGAACCGGCACGGAGTCTCCTCGACCAGACGGGGCAGTCCTGCGGGCACGCCCGCGGGGCGGTGCCGGTTTCTCCACCGGCCCCGCCCCGCAGGATTGTTCGCCTCCTTCAGTTCTCCGGCTCACCTGTACCGGTGAGCGGTCAGTCCACGTTCACGACCTTCCACAACTGGCCGTCGGCGTTCGTGTCGGTCGACTGGACGAGCTGAGTGCCTCCCGAGGACACGGTGAGCAGCTTGCTGCTGTTCACGTTCTTGATCTCGTAGTAGCCGTTTCCGTTGGCGACCAGGGTCCAGCGCTGGCTCGCGGCGTTGGTGTCGGCCGACTGGACGATGGACGCGCCCTCGGTGGTGACGCCACCGCTGACGCTCAGCAACAGGGCGCTGTTCCGGCTGACGATCTCGTAGCTGCCGTCACCGACCGGGACGAAGCGCCAGTTCTGGTTCGGGCCTCCGGTGTCGTTCCACTGGATGACGTTGGCTCCGTCGGTCTTCGAAGCCGCCGAGACGTCGACCGCCTTGCCGCTGCCCTTGTTGAGCACCTTGTAGTTGGCGTTGGTGGTGGGGAACGCGATGGAGGCGAACGCGTCCAGTGCGCAGACGGTGCCGGACGACGCGGTGTTCTTCGTGCCGGTGCACACCACCTTGATCGTGTGCGGGCCCGCCGCGAGGTCCGTCTTCTCGAACAGCGGCACCTGCTTTGTCACCGTCGAGGCGTAGGCGTCGACGCCCGACTGGGCGAGGGTACCGTCGAGGTAGACGTCCACCTTGCCCATGTTCGGCTGCGTCATGCTCAGGTACCGGACGCCCGAGCCGGTGAACGAGAACTCGGCGTAGTGGCCCGCGGTGCTCGTGAACTTCTCGGACCCGTTCATGTCCTGCGTGTCGTTCCAGTTCGACCAGGTGCCGGAGTAGGTCACGCCGGTCGCCTTGTCGTCGACGTGGTTCCAGCGCTGCCGCACGAGCGCCTTCGACGCGGCGGACGCGTTCCCCTGGGCGTCCACGACGTAGAGGCGGTAGTCACCCGCCGTCTGCGGAACGCTGATGGACGTCGCGGTGCCGCTCGCACGGGTCTTCGTGGGACCGGCGGTGAACGTCGTCGTGCCGGTGGGAGCCAGCCAGAGGGTCTTGGTGCTGTCTCCGGGGCTGCGCACCGGAATGGTCGTCACGCCCTTGCCGGTGAACGTGCTGGCGGGCAGCGCGTAGTCCTGGAGCGTCACATGGCCGGACGGGATGATGTCCTTGTAGAGGTCGTCCAGACCCGCGTTCACCGCGATGCCGTACGCCTGCGACGGCCACACGCGGTCCGCGTGCACGCGCACGTTCTCGATGGTGCTGCCCGGGACGCTCGTGCTGAAGATCGTGTTGACGGGACCGTAGGTGTTGGTGATCTTCAGGTTGTTCTGGTTGCCCCAGGTGCCGGAGTTGATGGCGTACTTGACGTTCGGATCGATGTCCAGGACGTTGTCGTGCTCGTTGATGTTGGCCGAGCCTTCATCGGGGTGGATGCCGTACTTGTGCCCGGCGGGCACGCCCTGGAGGAAGTTGTTGCTGATCTCCGTGCCCGGCTGATTGCCCAGCGTGTAGATGGGAGCAGCGTCACTGAGCGTCTGCATGGTGTCGATGAGCTCGTTGTACTGGACGCTGTTGTTCTTCGCCGTCGTGGTCGGGGTCCCGGGAACGATGGAGTTCTGCGAACCGTCGAAGTTCCACCATCCCCAGCCGAGCGTGATGCCCGCCCACGGGGCCTTCTCGATGCGGTTGTGCTGCAGCGACAGCGTGTCGGCGAAGTAGGCCGACACGGGGCTGGAACCCTCGAACAGGACCGCGCTGTCGTACAGGTAGTTGTTCGTGACGGTGATGTTCTTGCAGACGCCCTCGACGTCCACCGGGTACTTCTCGTGGTTGGTCGAGGTGTAGTCCCCGATGTACACATGCTGGGGGTGTCCCACGGTGAGGGCGGAGCCGGCTATGTCATTGGTGAAGTTGCCGGTCACCTGCGAGTCCGTCACGTCGTTGGCCATGGTGATCCCGTCGGCACCGGTGTGCTGCACCGTGTTGCGCCGCAGGATGATCCCGTCGGCGTTCTCGATCTGGATCATCGCCGGCGGCAGATCGACGTTGCGGTAGTGGTAGACGTGGAAGTTCCCCGTCGTGAACACGTTCGCGCCGGCGTTGCCCTGCTGGCCCTGCCGGAAGACGGAGTCCCCCACCTTGGTCAGGTTCCAGTCGGAGTGCTCGACCGTGAGACCGGAGAACGTGATGTTCTTGGCGTGGTCGGTCCTCGACGTGCCCGCGATCTTGAGGAGGGTGGACACGTTGTTCGGGGCGAAGACCTTCGCCGTGGTCATGTCCTCGGAGCTGGACTTGTAGTAGTACAGCGCGTGGCTGGTCTTGTCGAAGTAGAACTCACCCGGCTGGTTCAGGAACTCGTACGCGTTCATGAACGTGTGGCTGCCGCCGGGGTTGAAGTTGCCGTTCGGCGGTCCCTGGGCGATGGCCGCGCCGGGCTGCTGGTACATGGCCACGCGGTGGGCGCCGTCCGAGCTCGTGGTGATCTGTTTGACGCCTATGATCGCCGTGGTCCAGGTCCACGTCGTCTTGATCTCCACGTCGTCCTGGTCGGACGCGATGGCGGGCAGGTCGGAGAGGCTGTACTTGGATCCGTCGCACTCGTCGACCGCCTCCCAGGCCCAGGACGGCAAGGGAGGATCGACCTTGTAGCGCGAGTAGCATCCGGCCGAGTTGATCGTCTTGGAGGCCATCTCGGCGCGCTTGCCGTTGACGTAGAGAGCGCGCAGCTTGTTGTCGCGGTTGAGGGTGGCCTTCCAGATGTTGCCGCTGTGCTGGGTCCAGCCGGTCACCTGGACGCCTCCCTCCAGGACCGGCTTCTCGCCCGGGTAGGCGGCGTACACGACACGGTGCCCGTTCGTGCCGGAGTCGGCCGAGGTGAAGCCGATGGTGCTGCTCACCGGGTAGGTGCCGCCGCGGAGATAGACGTTGATGTCTCCGGTCATGTCGTCGTTGACCGTGCGCACGACGTCCCGTGCGCGCTGGAGGGTCTTGAACGGCGCCGATATCGTCCCGGAGTTGGAGTCGCTGCCGTCGGGAGAGACGTAGTACGTCGCCTGGGTCGCGGCCGAGGCCGGGGTCGGCGTCGTGAGGGACGTCAGCAGCGCGGCGGAGACCGCCACCGCGATGCCTGCTGACAATATGCGGACGGAGGGGATGACGTGCTTCATCGTCTGTCCCTCCCCGCGGTGCGAATGATCGGGTTGGCGTACATACTGCGGCTCCTGTATGTCCTCGGTGGGTCCTCGGCGCGGTTGACTCGGATCTTCGGTGGGTTCGGCCCTGAGTGCCTCGCAGGCCTGGGCACGACTGCGGGTTCACCTCACGACGGAGGTGGAGCGGCGGGGGGACTGGGCCGGTGTGCAGGCACGTCGCCTTCGGGGGCGGGTGCGAGGCGGTAGAAGGCGGTCGCGGTGCCGGCCAGGACGGACCGGATCTCGTTCTCGGCGCAGCCGTCGAGGAGTTCGTCCACGGTGGCGGCCCAGCGGTTCCAGCCGCCCGCGAGGTTCGCGACCGGCCAGTCCGAGCCGAACATCAGCCGGTCGGGGCCGAAGGAGTCGAGCAGGACGTCCCAGACGGGCCGGATGCCGGCGGTCGTCCAGCTGTCGTGGTCGGCCTCGGTGATCAGCCCCGACACCTTGCACACCACGTGGGGGTGACCCGCGAGCCGGCGCACCTGGCGTTCCCAGTCCGCCAGGTCACCCGCGGCGATGGGCGGCTTCCCCGCGTGGTCGAGCACCTGGGGCAGGTCCGGGAACCGTTCGGCCAGCCGGATCGCCTGGTCGAGCTGGTGGCTGCGGACGAGCACGTCGTAACAGAGGCCCCGGTCCCGGACCGCCGCCAGGCCCCGCTCCACATCGGGCCGTTGCAGCCACCCGGGGTCCGTCTCGCCCTGGACGAGGTGGCGCAGGGAACGCAGATACGTGCCGCCCGGTCCGGCGCGAAGGCCGTCGAGCACGTCACCGATCGCCGGGGACGTCAGATCCGCCCAGCCGACCACGGCCCCGATCAGCGGCTCCCGCGCGGCGAGCGCGAGCAGGTCCTCGGTCTCGGGCACGTCCGCGACGCACTGCACCACGACCGTGCTGTGCAGCAGCCGGCCCGCGATCGGCTGAGTGGCGGTGGAGCGCAGGTCGCCGGGGCTGAAGGTACGGCGGATCACTGCCATGTCGGGGTCGTCGAGCCAGGGCTGCGGACGGCGGTCCAGGTCCCACAGGTGGTGGTGGGCGTCGACGAGTGCGGGGGTCGCGGTCACCGCCGGCCCTCCTCCGGGCTCAGGTGCCAGACCTCCGCCAGCTCCGTCCACTGGCGCGAGTCGCCCCGGTCCGGCCAGGGCTCCTGGCAGGGATCGGTGCGCTTCCACCACTCCTGGGTCTCGGGGTCGGCCTCGAGTTCCGCCATGTCGGCCTCGAAGTCGTCGCCGTGGTACTCGAAGTAGGCGAACAGCACGTCACCGTGGAGGAAGATGCTGTAGTTGCGGATGTGTGCCCGGCGCAGGGCGGCCTCGACTCCGGGCCAGACGGCGGAGTGGAGTTCGAGGTACTCCCGGCGGCGTTCGGACCGGAGTCTGATGGTCTGAGCGATGCGTTTCATCACGCACCCTCCTCGGGGGTGAAGGGCGTCCGGTAGCTGGGGGTGTGGGTGCGCAGCCGGAGCCGCAGCGTGAGCCGGATGCGGGTGGACGCCGGCAGCCGGACGGTCAGGAAGGCGCTGTCGCAGACCGTCTCCGCCTCGGTGACGACAGGCTCCGTGTGGCCGTAGTCGTACATGTCCCCGACCCAGCTGTCGTCCGCGCAGGTCGTGTACCGGACCGTCGTGATGGTGTGCTCGGCGAAGGTGCCCGCCTGGACGATCACCGTGCGCTCGGCCTCGGGGGAGAGGTTCACCAGTTCGACGGTGGTCGCCTCGGGCTCGATGGACGTGACCAGCGCGGCCACGTCCGGCGGCAGGCCGGCGCGGCGGGCCTCGGCGTCGTGGTAGCGCAGCCGGGCCTGTTGCAGGCCGCCGTTGTACAGCACCTGGGGGCCGCCCCAGGTCAGCTGGACGAGGGCCTCGGTGACCACGGGGTTGCACAGCTGCCACACGTGGATGTCGGCCTCGGGCACGTCCAGGTCGCGGTAGCGGTCGATGCGCCGCAGACGGTGGCGAACCTGGGCCTGAGCGGTGGCGAGGATCCGCTCCGGGTAGCCGGGGTCGTCACCGGCGAGGAAGGCGAACCACGCCTTCTCGTGCCCGGACTCCTCCTTGGCACGGAACGGCCGGACCGTACGCCAGTCGATGCCGTCCGCCTCGCGCAGCCCCTCCAGCCGGGCCCGGTCGGCGTCGGAGGCCGTGTGGTGCCACAGGGCCACCGGCACCGGCGCGGTGACCGGGTTGTAGTCGAACCAGCCCGAGTCGTTGTGGCGGAAGGGGAGGTGGAGCGTGGGCGTGTGGACGTCCGGGCCGAGCTCGACGACCCACTTGGAGGGGAGGCTGGAGTCCGCCTCGGTGTGGGGCATGACCTTGCCGTGGCCGATGAGGGTGTCGAGCGAGGTCGCGACCATGGAGAGGTAGTCGTCGTCCCCGGTGACCGTCGCCGCCGCCAGCGCCGCCACACAGGCCGCGTGGCCCACGCTGTGCCAGCCGTGCGGCCAGGACCAGCCGTAGTGGCCGCCGTACCAGCGTCCCTCCAGCAGACTGCCGACCTCGCCGTCCGGGCCGGCGTTGTCCGGGACGAGTCCCTCGTTCGCCCGCGTCCGTTCCCGCCACGCGCCCACGTACTCGACGATCCAGTCGCGGTAACGCTCCTCGCCCGACAGGATCCAGGCGTTGAGGACCAGCCCGGCCGCGGCGAGGTTGACCGCCGTGTCGCCGACGCCCATCCGCTCGCGCATCTGCTCGCCCAGACGCGGATCCTCGGAGAGGGGGAACGGGCCGCCCTTCGCCTCGGGGATCCAGTCCAGGGGGAAGCCGTAGGTCTCGGCCTCCTTCAACAGCCAGGGGTAGACGTCACCGTCGAACAGGCCCGACCGGTCCGGGTCGCTGCCGTTGTGCGGGCGGGTGACGATGCGGTGCCCGGGGTCGTAGTTCCCGTGGGCCGGATCGACGTACAGCTCGGCGAAGCGCAGGGCGCGCTCGGACCAGCGGTCCGGGGCGGCCATGCACAGGAAGTACAGCAGCAGGAGGCTCTCGCCCTGGTGGAACCAGTCGTAGCCGCGCTCGTACTCGTCGCGCAGCATGCCCAGTTCGGTCAGCTGCCGGGTCACCCCCTCCCAGTGTTTCTCACTGGCGGGCAGCAGATCGTCGGCGCCGCCGAGGAGGTACAGCTGGGGCCAGTTGAAGAACACCTCGTAGAAGTCGTCCACACCGTCACGGGTGGTGAGACGGTCGTTGTAGTTCAGCCGCCCGTCCGGGCCGGTGAAGTCGCGGGCGAAACGGCGCCAGGCGTGGTCGAGCAGGTCGAACAGCGCACGCTGCGCCGTGGCCCAGCCGGGGGGTTCGAGCAGCGGCACCCCGGCCCGGACCTCGGGTGGGGGAGCAAGGTGGCCGGAGGCCTGGGCGTCCTCCCCCGAGTCGCGGTCGGCAGAGCTGAGTGGCATGCGAGGGATCTCCGTTCGGGGTGGTGGCGGGGACGTCATTCCTTGGTGGCGCCCGCGAGCATCCCGCTGACCAGGAAGCGCTGGGCGAAGAGGAAGACGACCAGCACCGGTGTGATGGCCACCAGGGTCGCCAGGGCCAGTTGCGGGCGCTCGACGGCGAGCGAGCCGACCGTCGGGTTGAACGACGGCACGCTGCTGAGCAGGTTGCCCACGCCCACCTGGACGGGCATCTGGTCGCTCTCGGGGAGCATCACGTACGGCAGGAAGTAGTTGGTCCAGTTGGCGACGAAGCTGAAGAAGCCCACGAGCGCGATGACCGGTGTCGCCAGCGGCAGCGCCACGAGGCGGAAGACACCGAACTCGGAGCAGCCGTCCATCCGCGCTGCCGCGAGCAGGTCCTTCGGGACGGCGGTCGTGAAGTAGATGTAGGTCAGGTACACGCCGAACGGGTAGAAGGAGTAGGGCAGGATGATCGACCACATCGTGCCGATCAGGCCCACCGCGTTGATCTCCAGGAACAGCGGCACCACCAGCGTGGCGTTCGGCATGAGCATCACGACCAGCGTCGAGACCAGCAGCGCGCGCCGGCCCCGGAACTCGGTCATCGCCAGGGCGTAGCCCGCGGGCACGGCCACGCAGAGCGTGATGACCAGCGAAATCACCGCATAGAGCGCGGAGTTGCGCAACCACAGCAGGATGGCGTTGTCCTGGTACGCCGAGAGGGCGTGCCAGTTGGCCTCGAGCGTGTGCCAGGAGCCGATGGAGAGCGGGCTGTCGTGGACCAGCTGCTGGTCGGTCTTGGTCGCCGCGAGGACGAGCCAGAGCACCGGCAGCACGAAGAACACGACGAACAGGGCGAGTACGGACGCGGCGAGCAGCCGGGACGGCAGGTGCCGTACGGACCGTCGGCGCTGCCGGGAGGGCCGGTGCCGTGACCGGCTCGTGCGCTCGGGGCCCCGCTCCGTGCGGGGCGCGGCGACCGGACTGGGGGAGGTGTCAATCGGCATCGAAGAACCCCGACCGTGCGACGAAGAGGGCGGCGGCCGACACACTGACGACCAGGAGCTCCACCGACACGGCGGCGGCGCCGTTGACGTTGTTCATCTGGAAGGCGAAGTCGTACGTCAACTGGTTGAGCGAGTAGTCACGTCCGGCCACGCCCACGCTGGCGAGGGACAGCAACTGCGGCTCGACGAACAGCTGGGCGCCGCCCGCGAAGGCCAGGATCACCATGTACACGATCCACTTGCGGAGCATCGGGATCTGCACCCGCCAGGCGATCTGCCAGGCGTTGGCACCGTCGATGCGCGCGGCTTCCATGACGTCCTTGGGGATGTTGTTGAGCGCCCCGTACATGACGACGATCCAGCCGCCCGCACCGGTCCAGAACGCGATGATGGTGAACAGCAACGCCAGGTTGCCGGGTGCGATCACCTCGCCGAAGGTCTGGAAGCCCAGCGCGCCAAGGAGCGAACTGACCGGGCTCACCGTCGGATCGAGCATGAACAGCCACACCAGCACGCTCGCGGCGCCGGCGAGCGCTCCGGGGATGTAGTAGAGGAACCGGAGCGCCTGCCCGGTCCTGCCGGAGGCCAGGCGGTGCAGCAGCAGCGCCAGGCCGACCACGAAGACCACCAGCGAGACCAGCCACAGGACGAGATAGACCGCGACGTGGCTCACGGCGTCCAGGAACCGGAAGTCCCGTGCCGTGGTGACGAAGTTGGCGAATCCGGTGAAGGTGCCCCCGGCGTCGGTGAAGGCGAACCAGATGGCGTAGCCGGTCGGAAGGATGCCGAAGGCGATCAGCAGGACCACGTAGGCGGCGACGAACGCCACGCCGGCCCGGCTCTGCCGGGCGGGGCCGCGACGGCGCCGACGGGCAGAACCGGCCGAGGAGAGGGTGAGGGTCACTGGGAGACCTGGTATCCGTTGGACTTGGCGTGCTCGACGATGGAGTCCTGCCAGGCCGGCAGCATCGAGACGATGCTCTTGCCCTGGGTGAGGCCGGGCTTGACGGTGGCGGCCCAGATCGCCTCCTGGCTGAACTGGCCCGAGCCCCAGCCCGGCCAGACCTGTGAGGAGGCGTCCTTGAGCGCACTGAGGTCACCGCTGAAGTAGCCGGAGGCGTCCTGGGCCTTCAGCCAGTTCTCGGCAGCGGGTGCGTAGGCCGGGAAGCCGGGTGCCTTCTCGCCCTGGTAGGCGTTGTCGGTGGTGACCCACTTCAGGAAGTCGGTGGCCGCCTTGAGATGAGGGGAGTGCTGGGAGAGCAGCCAGGTGCCGCCGCCGACGTTGCCGGTGGACGTCGCGGAGTCCCCCTCCCACTGCGGCATGGGAGCCACCCCGATCTGCTTCGCCGGGGTCTTGAGACCGTCCTTGAACACCGCCCCGCCGAACCAGGCCGGTCCGGGCAAGAGCAGCACCTTGTCGGCCTTGTTCTTGGCGAAGTCGGTGCTGAACACCCCGCTGACGGACATGGACTTGTTCTTGATCAGTACGTCCATGAGCCTGGCCATCTTGGTGCAGGCCTCGCTGGTGGTGTTCACCGACACGGCCTTGGGGCCGGTGATGTGGTTGGCGCCGCACTTGCTCGCCCACAGGTAGATCTCGGGCGTGAAGGAGTCGCCCGCGTCGCCCACCAGGTAGCCGGGGTGCTCCTCGGCGACCCTCTCGCCGAGCTTCTGGTACTCCTCCCAGGTCGTGGGCACCGTGTAGCCGAACTTCTTCATCAGCGGCGCGTTGTACCAGAGCACCGCCTGGGAGAGGTCGTTGCGCAGGCAGTAGAGCGTGCCGTTCACCGTGCAGACGTCGTTGGCGCCCTTGGCGAACTTCCCCAGGGTCGCCGCCGGCATCAGCCCCTTGTCGAGCGGGGCGGCGAAGCCCGCGTCGACCGCCCAGGTGACCTCGTTGTTCTGCGAGCTGAAGACGACGTCCGGCCAGCCCTTCTTCGTGCGGTTGAAGAGCTGGACCTTGGTCTGGAGGTAGTTCGACCCGTTGGCGTTGCCGTCGTAGCTGACGATGCTCAGCTTCACCTCCGGGTGCAGCCGCTGGTACAGCTTCGCGGCCTCCATGCGGGTCGCGTCCACCCAGACGGTCAACGCGCCGTCCTTCTGGGGCGCTTGGGCGAAGCCGTCCTTCTCGGTCGTGCTCGCGGTGCCGCCGCCACCGCAGGCGGTCACGGTCAGGAGCACGGTGGCCGCGCAGCCGGCCAGCAACGCCGAACGTCTCTTGCTGGGCACTCTTGCCTGGCCGGCCGAAGACTCGTTGAGGGTCATGAACGACTCCACTCGGTGTGCGGGCGCCCCGAAGCAGCTCGGGAAGGTGGCGCGCGGATGGGGCGACGACTGCTCTGTCACTGCCGTCGCGGAAGAAATTAGGCGCCTTATCCGAAGGCCAGTCAAGGGTGTGTGCCGCTCTCTTCGCGCAATTTCGGAGCGCTGACCGCATCTTGCTGGGGCGATTTGCCCTCATTGAGACCTAGTAACCGATTTATGTATCAGCCTTGTCTGTCCAGGCCATTGCCAAATGAGTACGACTCATTGTTGGCTGTGGGTAGGATGAGCCCGGCTCAGCAGCGATCGATCGCTGTCGTCGCAGTCACCCGGAGGCATCACAGATGAACGACACGCCCGCGACCGGACTGGACCTGCCCGCGCAGGCCTCCACCACCGCTGCCGCGGCGGTGAACGGCCCGGACGGGGAGCGGCGTGACTACCGGCCCGGCTACGAAGTGGTGGCCGAGCGGATCCTCGAGTTCATCGCCGAGCAGCGTCTGACCCCGGGGGACCGGCTGCCCACGGAGAACGACCTCGCCCAGACGCTGAACACCAGCCGGGCGGTCGTACGGGAGGCGGTGAAGATCCTGTCGGCCCTCGGCCGGGTCCGGGCGCACAAGGGGCGCGGACTGTTCGTCGCGGACGACGAGGGCATGCTCATCACCAGCCGCTGGGGAGGCTTCTTCCGCCCCGTCGACCTCGACCACGTCCTGATGCTGTTCGAGTTCCGCAGGGTGCAGGAGATGGCCGCCAGCAGTCTGGCGGCCACCCGTGCCACGCCCGCCGAGCTACGGACCATCGAAGTGGCGATGCAGCAGTGCCGGCACGGGTTCGTCCACGGCCAGGTCGACGTGTTCAACCAGGCGGACGACGACTTCCACGCCGGTGTGGCCGCGGCCTCGCACAACACCTTCCTGGCCAGCGCGGTGCGCGACGCGCGGCGACTGCAGCGGCAGTCCAGCGCCATCGGGATCCATGACACGTTCGGTGACGGGACCGAGGCCGCGGTGGAGGAGCACGAGGCGATCTACCGGGCCATCCGCGACGGCCGGCCCGACGAGGCGGCCGAGGCCACGGCGGTACACCTCGACAGGACGCTGGAGGACTACCGGCGGGAGATCCAGCGCCGTCTGTTCGGCTGACCCTCCACCCCGCCTTCAGGTGCGTATCGCCGCGCGCGGCGCCAAGTCGCCTGTCTTGGCGGCAGAGTTCAAGGACACGGTCACGCCGACCGGCAGCGCACGTTGATCCGCCTCGCCGTGCTCGCCGTGTACGCGGCCGTGTCCGGAATCGCCGGAGCGGCCGTCGTGGGGCCGGTGTTCCACGCGCTCGACGGTCCTCCGGCCCCGCCTGGGCGGCCTCATGGCGAAACGAACGCCGGCGCGTCAACGCTCCCGCCGCGGAACCTGGTTGGTGGCGACCAGGTATCGCTGCCGTCTTCGAGTGATCTCGACGCACTCCGCACAGGTCAGGTCACCGGCCTGCGCCCAACCTGGTGCTGCGACTCTTCCTGCTCGCTTCCGTTCAACCCTGATCAGCTCCCGCTCGCTTCCGGCACATTCATTTGGAAAATGCCAAAGCGTTCACCTGGGCCGAGCACTTTCCGTAGTGTCGTGCTCACGTTCGCGGGAACGGCCGTGCAGGGGGAGGGGATCCGGCGTGCCCGGAATCGACGAAAGTCTGCTGGAAGCCATGCGGCTGCCCGGTGCGCGAGGCGCGTCGGTGGTCGACTGGATCAGTGGTCTCGCCCTGGGCGCGGTGGGTGACGCACCGGGCGGCGACCCGGAGGCGACGGCCGCGGAGACCGCCGAACTCGCCCGCCTCGCCACGGAGAGCGGCGCCCTCGCGCCGGCCGGCGGCGACGCGGGCGGGCCGTCCGGCAAGGAACCGCCCGTGCAGGACCTGATCATCACGAACACCGACTCGTACCACCTGCTGAGATTCGTCACCACGACCTTCGACAGCACGGTGTTCCTGCACCTGTGGCTCGACCGCGCGGACGGCAACCTGGCCCTCGCCCGCATCCGGCTCGCCGAGATGGCGGACAGACTGGTGCTCGGATGATCGCGCCGATGCTGACCGCACGCACGGACGAACCGGCCTCGGTCCTGCTCGGCACCCTCGCGGCCCAGGGCGCGAGCGGCGCCCTGTCCACCGAGTCGGGGATCGTCTACCTCGCGTCGGGACACGTCGTCCACGTCGAATCCGCCGTCACCCCCGACCTCGGCGACCTGCTCACCCACAGCGGAGCACTCGCCCCGGACGGCTGGTGGGCGGCGATCGACCAGGCCGGCCGCCGTTGCCGGGTCGGCAGACAACTCGTGGACAGCGGCCACCTCGCCGCCGGCGCACTCGAACTCTGCCACCTCGGCGCCCTCTTCGACGCGGCGTACTTCGTCCTCGCCCACGACGGACCGGCCCTCCGCTTCCGCCCCGGAGTCGCGCACTGGCTCGGCGCCGTCCGCTCCGTACCGGTGGACACCGTCCTGCGCGAGTCCCGACGCCGCCGCGAACTGCTGCACCGCATATGGCCCGAACCCGCCATCGACGTCGCTCCGCTCGCCCGCGTGCCGGGCGACCCCGTGGACCTGCCCGCCCGCCGCGGCCGGACCCTCGCCCAGGTCGACGGCGTCCGCACCGCCGCCCAGATCGCGACGGCCCTGGCCTGCCGCACCTTCCACACCCTCGTCGAACTCCGCCGTCTGGCCGCAGCCGGGCTGGTCGTCCCCGCAGACCCCGCCACCGCGTCCGCCGAGCCGGGCCCCGCCCCCCTGCCGGCGGCACCGGACGAGCCCGACACCGCACTGCTGCGACGGCTCCTGCACGCCTTGGAGGCACTGTGATCCGCGCGCGACGACAGCGTGCCGAAAGGAGACTGCTCATGGCCGTCGAGACCGACGTCCTGGACGAACTGCGCCGGCTCCGCACCCGCGTACCCGGGCTGACCGGCTCCCTCGCGGCCACCGTCGACGGACTGGTCCTCGCCCACGACGTACCTGAGGCCGAGCCGGAGGGACTCGCGGCGCTCACCGCCGCCGCCCTCGGCGTTGCGTACCGCATGACCGACGCCGCCGCCCGCGGCGACTTCCGCGAACTGCTCGTACGGGGCGCCGACGGCTACGTGGCGACCTACGCGGCCGGGACGACCGCCGTCCTCACCCTCCTGGCCGAGGACCGTGTCAACGTCGGCCGCCTCCACCTGGAGGGCCGCCGCGGCGGCGCCCGCATCGCCGACCTCGTGGCCACGCGCGTCGGCCCGGGCACCGGCCGCCACGCCGACCGGCCGACACCGACTCCCACCAGCACATCCACACCCACACCCACACCGACGCCGACGCCGAGGGCGACACCGGCAGCCGCACCCCCGTCCCCACCCGCACCCGCATCCCCACCCGCACCCGAAGAGCACATCGCCACGGCACCTCCGGCCACGGCCCGCCCCATCGGCACCCTCCCGGTACGCACCCCGCAGCGGCCCACCCACCCGCCGCGCCCGCAGACCGGCATCTGAGCCACCCGAACCTCCGGACCGACAGAAGAAACACCGAACGAAAGGAACCGACCGCATGGCCAACACGGAGACCGCCCTGAAGGAATGCCTGAGCTCCATCGACGGAGCCACGGCCGCCGCCCTCGTCGACTACACCAGCGGCATGGCCCTCGGCACCCTCGGCGGCAGCAAGGACTTCGACCTCGAAGTCGCCGCCGCCGGCAACACCGACGTCGTACGGGCCAAGCTGCGCACCATGGAACACCTGGGGCTGAAGGAGGAGATCGAGGACATCCTGATCACCCTGAACTCCCAGTACCACCTCATCCGCCTCCTCAAGGGGCGCGGGGGCAGCGGACTGTTCCTCTACCTCGTGCTGGACGGAAGCCGCGCCAACCTGGCCATGGCCCGCCACCAGCTCCGCCGGATCGAAGCCGACCTGGAGGTCTGAACCGGCACCACCGGACGGGAGCCCTCCGCGACGGACCCGGCGTGGAGGGCCCCGCCATGCCGGCCCGCCGGATCTACGGTGGATGCCATGACGGCACCCCTGGACGTGCTCGTGGTGGGCGCGGGCCCCACCGGACTCGCGCTCGCGACGCAACTGCGCGCCTACGGCACCCGCTTCCGGATCGTGGACCGCTCGCCGGACCGCGCCCGGGAGTCACGCGCCCCGGCCATCCAGCCCCGCACCCTGGAGCAACTCGCCGGCTTCGGCGTGACGGACGACCTCGTCGACCGGGGCAGTACGACCGTCCGGCTCCACCTGCACCTGTCGCGGCGCGTGCTCCGGGTGCCCTTGTTCGACGTCGGGTGCGACGACACGCCGTACCCCTTCCTGCTGTTCCTGCCGCAGTCGGAGACGGAGGCCGTGCTGACGGCTCGTCTGGCCGCACGGGACGTGGCGGTGGAGCGGAGCACGGAACTGGTGAGCGCCGAGCGGGACGGCGCGCACGTCACCTGCCGGCTGCGGCGCCGGGACGGCGGCCGGGAGACCCTGCGGGCCCGCTACGTCGTCGGCTGCGACGGCGCCCACAGCACCGTGCGCGCCCAGGCGGGCATCGCCTTCGAGGGGTACGCCTACCCGCAGACGTTCCTGCTGGCCGACCTGGAGGTCGACGGACTGGAGCCGGGCACCGCGCACACCTTCATGACCGGCTCCGGCCTGCTGTTCTTCTTCCCCCTCGGCACCCCGGCCACTTGGCGGATGATCGCCATGCGGCCGCCGGGAAGCGGGTCCGGCGACGTGACACCGGAGCTGCTCCAGCGGATCGCCGACGACTGGACCACCGACCGGCTGACCCTGCGCGACCCGGTCTGGATGACCTCCTTCCGCATCCACAACCGCGGCGCCACCCGCTACCGGAAGGGCCCGTTCTTCCTCGCCGGGGACGCGGCGCACATCCACAGCCCCGCCGGGGGCCAGGGCATGAACACCGGCATCCAGGACGCGCTCAACCTCGGCTGGAAACTCGCCCACGTCTGCCGCGGCGCCGCCCCGGAGGACCTGCTGGAGACCTACGAGACCGAACGCGCCCCGGTCGGCCACGGCGTACGGCGCCTCACCGACCGCGCGTTCACCGCGGGCACGAGCAGCCACCCTGCGCTGCGCCTGGCCCGCACCCACCTCGCCCCGCGCTTCGCCCCCCTGCTGTTGCGCACGACCGCCCCCCGCGCACGCCTGTTCCGTACGGTCTCCGAACTCGCCGTCCACTACCGCCGTGGCCCCCTCTCCACGACCGGGCCGCGCAAGCCGGGCCGCGGACCGCGGGCGGGGGACCGGCTCCCCGACGTCCCACGCGGCCTCCAGCAGCGCACCGCCGGCCCCGGCTACCACCTGCTGCTCACCGGCCCCTGGCCCGAGATCGCGCCCCCGCACGATCTGGTCGCCCTCCACCGACTCGGCGCACGAAGCCCGTGGCAGGGCACCGGCCACGCCCTCGTACGCCCCGACGGATACGTGGGCTACGCGGCAGGCGGCACCGACCTGACGGGGCTGCACACCTACCTCGACCGCTGGCTGCCGCGCCCCTAGGAGGGGAGCCCGCCCAGCCAATCGACCAGCAGCCGGTTGGTCTCGGCGGGACGCTCCTGCTGGAGGAAGTGGCCGCAGCCGTCGAGGATGTGGCACGCCGTCAGGCCGGGCAGCGTGGCCGGGTACGCCTCGATCGCGTCGGCGAGCCACGTCGTGGACGCGTCCAGGCCGCCGCCGAGGAACAGCGACGGCTGCGTGACGGGCGCGCCCGCGAAGTCCGCCAGGTCCTCCCAGTCGCGGTCCATGTTCCGGTAGCGGTTCAGGGCGCCGGTCATCCCCGTGCGCTCGAACTCCCCGGCGTAGACGTCGAGGTCGGTCTCGCTCAGCCAGTGGGGCAGCCGGCCGACGGGGAACCGGTCGCGCAACCGGCCGCCCCGCGTCACGAAATGCGGATCGCCCGCGGGCAGCGTGTCCGCGGGCATCGTGTCCGCGGACAGAGCCGCGTAGAAGCCCGCGATCCAGCCGCGCACGTCGGGCTCGATCTCCGCCTCGGCCCGGCCGGGCTCCTGGAAGTAGGAGACGTAGAACTCCTCGTCGCCGCCCATCCCCGCGAACACCTCACTCGGCCGGGGCCCGCCCGGTGGCGTGTAGGGCACGCTCAGCAGCCCCACCGCGCGGAACACGTCCGGGCGGACCAGCGCGGACGTCGCGGCGATGGTCGCACCCCAGTCGTGCCCGATGAGCACGGCGGACCGCTCGCCCAGTGCCTCCACCACGGCGACGTTGTCCGCCACCAACTCGAGGATCCGGTACGCCTCCACGTCCGCGGGCCGGGACGAGCGTCCGTAGCCCCGTACGTCGACGGCCACCGCGCGGTAACCGGCCGCGGCCAGGGCGGGCAGTTGGTGGCGCCACGCGTACCAGGACTCCGGGAATCCGTGCAGCAGGAGCACGAGCGGCCCGTCACCCTGTTCCACGAGGTGGGTGCGGCCGGCCGGTGAGGGCACGAGGCGGTGCGTGCGGTCGACGGCGGACGTCTGCGGCATGGATCCTCCCGCGAGGCGGAATCGGACACTCAGTCCACTGATCATCCGTCGCCCGCCGCGCCGCGCACCAAGCCTGTTGCCGGTTCGGCAAAAGGCTCAGCCGTGGAACGTGACGTACCCGTTGCCGTCCTTGTCGGAGCCGCTCTTGGTGTACGAGTGCACATCGGCCGGGCTGCCGGACGGCTTGTACACGTAGATCGTGTCCTTGTCGTTGTTCCACATGAAGTTGCAGTTGTCGCGGTAGACGACGTTGTTCCTGTCGGAGTCGGTGCCGTTGCCGCCGCGCAGCTTCACGTAGTCCCCGGGCTGCAGGGTGTGGTTCGCGGTGAAGGTGAACTTGTTCCCGGCGGCGTCCTTCACGACGTAGCCCTTGAGGTTCACCGTCGTCGACCGCGAGTAGTTCTTGATCTTCAAGTACTCCTCGTCGGTGTTCCCCGTGCGGCAGTTGTTGGAGTCACGGCCGGGGGCGTCGTACTGGACACCGCCGATCTTCAGTGCGGAGTTGTACTCGGCGGCCTGGGCCGGGGCCGCCGTCAGGGCGGTCAGGGCTCCGGCAGCGGCGGCCGTGGCGGCGACAAGGCGTATACGCATGGACGTTCGTCCCCCCTTGCATGGCCCTCTGGTGAAGGCGATGTGATGGTTCGGTGAAGCGTCTGGATCGTACACGGTTCAAGCACGCATAAGGGCGGGTCCGGTGACATTGCCACCGAACCCGCCCAGGGGTGTGTGTGAGATCAGGCGCCGCTGGCGCGGAGCATGTCCTCGCGCTCGACGATCTTCACGCGCTCGCGCCCCTCGGGCTCGCCGAGGGCCTTCTCCGCGGCGTCCAGCCGGTACCAGCCGTCCCACGTGGTGAAGCGGATGTCGCGCTCGGCGAGGAACGCGTCCACGGCCTCCGGCGCGGGAGTCGAAGGCGTGTGCAGCCGGCCGTTCGCGTAGTCGTCCAGCAGGTTCGACACCGTCTCGTTGGCGTCGCCCTTGGTGTGGCCGATCAGACCGACCGGCCCGCGCCGGATCCAGCCGGTGACGTAGGTGGACTGCAGGTGCTCGCCGGACTCCTGCATGACCCGCCCGCCCTCGTCCGGGACGGTGCCCGAGTCGATGTCCCAGGGCAGCTTGGGGAGTTTGTCGGACAGGTAGCCCACCGCGCGGTACACCGCGGTGACGTCCCACGTCTTGAACGTGCTGGTGCCCTTGACGTTCCCGGTGCCGTCGAGTTCCGTGCGCTCGGTGCGCAGGCCGACGACCTTGCCGTCCTCGCCGAGGACCTCGACCGGCGACTCGAAGAAGTGCAGGAAGAGCTTGTGCGGGCGGTCGCCGACGTCGCGGATCGCCCAGTTCTCCAGGGTCTTGGCGACCATGTCGGCCTGCTTGTTGCCGCGCCGGGTGGCGATCGAGCCCTCGTCGTAGTCGATGTCCTCGGGGTCGACGATGACCTCGATGTTGGGGGAGTGGTCCAGCTCCCGCAGCTCCATCGGGCTGAACTTCGCCTGCGCCGGGCCCCGGCGGCCGAACACGTGGATCTCCTTGGCCCGGTTGGCCTTCAGGCCCTCGTACACGTTCGGCGGGATCTCCGTCGGCAGCAGCTCGTCCGCCGTCTTGGCCAGCACGCGCGCGATGTCGAGCGCGACGTTGCCGACGCCGAGCACGGCGACCTTCTCCGCCTCCAGCGGCCAGGTGCGCGGCACGTCCGGGTGACCGTCGTACCAGGACACGAAGTCGGCGGCGCCGTAGGAGCCGTCGAGGTCGATGCCCGGGATGGACAGCGCCCGGTCGGCCGTCGCGCCGGTGGCGAAGATCACGCCGTCGTAGAACGCGCGCAGGTCGTCCAGGCCGATGTCGGTGCCGTAGTCCACGTTGCCGAAGAGCCGGATCTGGGGCTTGTCGAGCACCTGGTGCAGGGCCGTGATGATGCCCTTGATCCGCGGGTGGTCGGGGGCGACGCCGTACCGGATCAGTCCGAACGGCGCCGGCATGCGCTCGAAGATGTCGATGGACACGCCGGGTTCGGAGGCCACCTCGGACTTGAGCAGGGCGTCGGCGGCGTAGATCCCGGCGGGGCCGGATCCGACGATGGCTACCCGCAGGGGGCGGGGCATGGTCAGGTTCCCTTCGAGCGGCGACAAGCGATCTCGACGGGAAGCCTAAACTAAGGCAAGCCTAAGTCGGTATGCGGGTCCGGTCTATGAGCTCATAAGGCTACTTTATGGGCGGGTGTCCGGCCTGTCGGGGCACCCTCGCACACCCACCTCGGGAACCCGACCGCGGGCATCGGCGAACAGCAGTCGACCATGCCCCGTGACATCGGAGGAACCCTATGGACCTGACAGGCGACCGGCCGTACCCGAGAGCCGACCGGTGACCGCACTCCCGAGCGTCGGAGCACGCCACGCCCCCGGCCGGTGCGAGGAGCCCGACGCCTCGGTGATCGAGCGGTCCCGGGAGGACCCCGACGCGTTCGCGGTGCTCTTCGACCGCTACGCCGACGACATCCACCGGTACATCGCGCGGCGGCTCGGCACCGAGGCGGCCGACGACCTGATGGCCGAGACCTTCGTGACGGCCTTCCAGCAGCGCCGCCGCTACGACCTGTCGCGCTCGCCGGCCCGCCCCTGGCTGTACGGCATCGCCACCAACCTCGTCGGCCGGCACCGGCGCGCCGAGGCCCGCAGACTGCGCGCCCTGTCCCGCGTCGCCGCCCAGGCGCCGGGCGAACGGAGCGGCGACACCGAACCGTTGGCGGACCGGGTCGCCGCCCGGGTCAGCGCCGAGGGCTCGCGCGCCGCCCTGGCCGGCGCCCTCGCCGCGCTGCCCGCCCGCCACCGCGATGTGCTGCTGGTGATCGCCTGGGGCGACCTCGACTACGCCGAGGCCGCCCAGGCCCTCGGCATCCCGGTGGGCACCGTCCGCTCCCGGCTGCACCGGGCCCGGAAGAAGCTGCGCGAAGCACTGGGCGGATCGGACCCCACCGCCCCGCACGACGACACGGACGAGACCGGCGCGGCCGGCGAGACGGAAAGGACTGCTCGTGGATGACCTCACCGCGGTGCGCGACCTGGAGACCGACGTGCCCCCGCTGACCGACCGGGCCCGCGACGACGCCCGAGCCCGCCTGCTGCGGGCCGTCGACCGCGAGACCCGCCCGCACGGTGCCGGAGCCTTCACCCGCAGGCTCGCGCTGCGCACCGCGATCGCCGCGACGGCCACCGCGGCCGTCGCGACCGGCGCCGCCGTCCTGAGGGCCGACGGCGAGGAACGGGACGCCGGGGAACCGCAGTTGGCCGGCGCGGCGCAGCTCCTGCACCGGGCCGCCGAGCGGTCGCGCGCCGACAGCGCGCACCTGCCGGTCCCGCGCAACGACCAGTACCTCTACACCAAGGAGATCTCCACCCGTACCTTCCTCAAGGGCGGCAGGACCCAGCGGTTCACCGACGAGAGCTGGCTGTCGGTCGACGGCTCCAGGCCCTCCCGGTACAGCTACTACGGCCGGATCCTCGACGAACCTCCCCTGGGCGAGCACGAGGTGCGCTGGCCCCCCACCGAGTACGCCAAGCTCAAGAAGTGGCCCACGGACCCCGACAAGCTCCTGGACGTCCTCAGCCTGCGCGACCCGGGAAGCCCGGAAGCCGCCCAGGACGCATACCTGAACGCCTGTCTGCTCCTGCGCGGCCCCCGCGTGATGCCGCCCGGCCTCCAGGCCGCCGCCTTCGAGGCCGTCGCGAAGCTGCCCGGCATCAGGCTGGACCACGACGCGGTGGACGCGCTCGGACGCCGCGGCGTCGCTGTCTCGTACCCCGGCCTGAGCTTCGCCTTCATCTTCGATCCGAAGACCTACGCCTACCTCGGTCTGCGGCAGGAGGGCTCCAAGGGCGGCCGGTGGGTGGACGGCGAGCTGCGGGGCGGTCAGAAGTACACGGAGGTCAAGGGACTGGTCGCGGTGGGGGTGGTGGACCGGATCGGACAGCGGCCCCGGGCGGACGCGGCCCGGTGACCGCTCACGGCAGGGGCTGCTCCGCCCAGATCACCTTCCCCGCGGGCAGATAACGCGTCCCCCAGCGTTCCGCGAGCTGCGCGACGAGGAACAGCCCCCGCCCGCCCTCGTCCGTCATGGTCGCGTACCGCAGGTGCGGAGAGGTGCTGCTGCTGTCGAACACCTCGCAGATCAGGTTGCGATCGCGCAGCACCCGCACGCGGATGGGCCCGTCCCCGTACCGGAGCGCGTTGGTGACCAGCTCGCTCAGGATGAGCTCCGTGGTGAACGTCAGCTCGTCCAGCCCCCACTCGGCCAGCTGCCGGCTGACCGCCGCCCGCACCTCGCCCACGGCCGCCGGGTCGGCCGGCACCGGCCACTCGGCGACCCGGCCGTCGGCGAGCGCCCGGGTGCGCGCGACGATCAGCGCGATGTCGTCGCTGGAGCGGGCCGTGAGCTGTGAGTCCAGCACGGTCCGGCAGGTGTCCTCGGGGGAGGCGCCGGACCGGCTCAGGGCCTGGCGCAGCATCTCCAGGCCGACGTCGATGTCCCGCTCCCGGTCCTCGACCAGCCCGTCGGTGTAGAGGACGAGCCGGCTGCCCTCGGCCAGCTCCAGCTCGGCCGTCTCGAACGGCAGACCGCCGAGGCCGAGCGGGGGCCCGGCCGGCACCTCGGGGAACTCGACGTGGCCGTCGGGGTGGATCAGGGCCGGCGGCGGATGCCCGGCCCGCGCGACGGTGCACCGCCGGGAGACCGGGTCGTAGACGGCGTACAGACAGGTCGCGCCGGTGACCGGGGCGCTGCCCTCCGCCTCCGTCTCGTCCTGGTCGATGCGGCCGACCAACTCGTCCAGCAGGGCGATGAGTTCCTCGGGCGGCAGGTCGAGCGCGGAGAAGTTGTGCACCGCGGTGCGCAGCCGCCCCATCGTGGCCGCGGCGTGCAGACCGTGGCCGACGACGTCGCCGACCACGAGCGCGACCCGGGCTCCCGACAGCGGCAGCACGTCGAACCAGTCGCCGCCCACGCCGGCCTGCGCGGGCAGATAGCGGTAGGCGATCTCCAGCGCGCCCTGCTCGGGCAGGTTCCTCGGCAGCAGGCTGCGCTGGAGCGTCACCGCCATGCTGTGCTCGCGCGTGTAGCGGCGCGCGTTGTCGATGGAGACGGCGGCCCGCGCGACCAGCTCCTCGGCCAGGGCCAGCTCGTCCTCGTCGAACGGCTCCGGCTTCTCGAAGCGCCAGAAGCTGACCACGCCAAGCACCAGGGCGCCGGCCCGCAGCGGCACGGTGATCAGGGAGTGGATGCCGTAGTCGACGATCTGCGCCGAGCGTTCGAGGTCCTGCGCCTGCCAGCCGGGGGCCTTGCTCAGCCGGGGTTCCAGGACGGGCCGGCCGGTGGCGAGGCTGCGGCCCTGCGGGGAGGACTCGACGAACCTGATCCGCTCGCCGACGGCGTACAGCGGGGCGTCCTTGCGGATCCCGCCGAGCGCCGTGCGGCTCAGCGCGGCCGCCGCGTCGGGCTGCCCGCCGCCCAGCACCGCGTCGAACAGGTCCACGGTGGCGAAGTCGGCGAACCGGGGCACGGCCAGCTCGGTCAGCTCCTCGGCCGTGCGGGTCACGTCCAGGCTCGTCCCGATGCCCACGCCGGCGTCATACAGCATGTTGAGCCGTTCCCGCGCGGTCTCGGCCCGGCCCGAGAGGGCACGCAGCTCGGTGGAGTCGCGCAGCGTGGCGACACTGCCGGGCGGGCCGCCCGCGTGGTCCGTGGTCCGCTGGTTGACGGCCAGGAGCCGGTCCCCGACGAGGTGCACCTCGTCCGTGGCCACGCGTCCGGAGGCCAGCAGGTCGGCGGTGCCCGGGTCGAGGCCCAGGCTGAGGACGTGCCGGCCCTCGGCGTCGGCGGGCAGCCCGAGCAGCCGGTGCGCCTCGTCGTTGGCGAGGAGCAGCGTGCCGCCGTCGTCGAGGATGAGGACGCCCTCGCGGACGGCGTGCAGCACGGCGTCGTGGTGTTCGTACATCCGGGTCATCTCGTGCGGGCCGAGGCCGTGCGTCTGCCGCAGCAGGCGCCTGCTCACCAGCGCGGCGCCCGCCGTCGCCAGGGCGAGCGCCGCCGCGGCGGCGGAGAGCAGGAGCGGCAGCTGCTCGTCGGCGGTCCCGCCGACTTTCGCCGTCGTGATCCCCGCCGACACCAGGCCCACGACCCGCCCGTCCGGGTCCTTCACCGGCACCACGGCCTGTACGAGGGGGCCGATGGTGCCCTCGATCTCCTCGGTGACCGCCTTTCCGGCCAGCGCCGGCGCGATCGTCCCGACGAAGCGCTTGCCGATGCGGTCCGTCTTGGGGTGGGTGTAGCGGATGCCGTCGGTGTTCATGACGACGACGAAGTCGACCTCCGACCGTTCGCGGGCGGCCTCCGCCCGCGGCTGCAGCACGGCCGTGGGGTCGGGGCCGCGCAGCGCCTCGACGGTGCCCGGCGCGTTGGCGAAGGTCTCCGCGACGGCGAGCGAACGGTTGCGGGCCTCCAGCGTCGTGTCGTGCCGCACCTGCAGCACCAGCGCCACCACGGCCGCCACGACCAGCAGCAGGACGATCACCACGACCAGCAGGAACACCTGTCCGGCGACGCTGCGTCCGCCCAGCGTCGACCGCAGCCCCGCCACCGGATGCCACCGCGACGGGCCCGCCTCCCGCCGCTGCCGTGCGGACGGCGCAGCGCCGGGCCGCAGGGGCGATCGAGTCCCGGATCGACCCAAGAGTCGGACCATGTGCCATGTCTACACTGCCCGGCCCCGCGAGGCGAGGGGCATCACCCATGGTGACAGGGGGCCCTCACGGTTTCGTCACGACTCCGGACCCGCACGGGCTCGAGGTCCTCGGAAAACGCACGACGGGCTCAGGTGCCGAGGGAGCGGGCCAGCTCGGTGGTGGCCCTGGCGATCTCCGTGTCCTCGTCCGCCAACAGCCGGCCGAGGTCGCCGCGCCGGGCCCGCACCGCCTGGCGCGCCGCGCGCTCCCACGTCACCGGGTTCTCCCGGCGGTTCATCAGCTTCGGGTAGACGGCGGCGGTGCTCTCCCACTGCCGGGCGTCGGCGATGCTCTTGAGCAGCTGGATGATCTCGGCGCGGCAGGTCACGTGCGGCAGCTTCGCCAGCTCCCACAGGAACGGAACCGTGGCGGCGGTCGCCTGCTCCACGACGAAGCCGAACTGACAGATCCGCTTCCGCAGGTCGTCCAGGGCGGACCGGGCCGTGTCGGCGTCTCCCCAGGCGATGCCGTTGAGCAGCAGGGGAATGGCCGCGGCCGATCCGGTGGAGTCCTGGATGTCGCCCCACGGCACACGGTCCAGTGCCGTGAGCGGCGTGGTCCGGGCCACCCCGGTCGGGGCGTCGGGGCGCTGGGGGCGCTCGCTGCTCGGGTGTTCCGTCGAAGCGCTGCGCATGGCGAGGGGCCTTTCCGCGGCAGTCGTGTCAGAGGGGTGGACAGGTCGACAATCTGGCCCAGACCGTCTTGCCCGCCGGAGGGCTGGGGGCCCAGCCCCACTCCTCGGACAGGGCGTCGACGATGCACAGCCCGCGGCCGTTCTCCTCCAGGGAGCAGCCGGCGGGCGCGTACAGGGGCGGATGGTCGTCGGGGTCGGAGACGGTGACCAGCAGGTGCGTCGGGTCCAGGAGGAACCCGAGCCGGATGTCCGGCGCACTCGATGCCCCCGGCGCCGCGTGCGTCGCGGCGTTGGCGGTGAGCTCGGTGATGACGAGGGTGGCGTCGTCACAGCAGTGGTCGAGCGACCAGACGTGGAGGGTGTCACGTGTGAAGGACCGGACGCGCGCGAAGCCCTCCCGGCTGCACTCGACGCGCAGGACGGCCGAGGCGCACAGGGCGGCCGGGGGCTGCGGCATCGTCTCCGGCATCGGGGGCGGGGTCCCGAACGGCGTCGCCTCGTACGGCGTCGCCGTGAGCGGGCCGGGTGGGACGGGCGGGACGGGTGGTACGTCGTGGGCCGTCGCCGATGCGCCTGCGTGTGCCGCAGCCCCACTCGGCGGCTGGAGCACATGGTGCGCAGGTGATGACACGGCATCTCCCCGATGCGACGTCAGGACGAGGCGCCAGCACGGGGGTTGACGCCGCAGCTATTATCCACGCTGACGGCGCTCGCGTGCAATTGCACGAGAAATTGCGTGAAAATCAAGCCGTCGTGGGTACGCAAGCCGGGACGAATACGGCCTCAGAGCAAGGAGACTGCGGTGCCACCAGTGCGGAACGGAGTGCGGGCGAGTTCGTTGGACGCCTGCTGGATCAAGAGCCGGCACAGCAACGCCGAGGGCAACTGCGTCGAGGTCGCCCCTCTCGTCGACGGGGGGATCGCCCTGCGCAACTCCCGCGACCCCGACGGTCCCGCCCTGGTCTACACGGCCGCGGAGGTGGCGGCGTTCCTGGCCGGTGCGAAGGACGGCGAGTTCGACCACCTGGTGTGAGCGGGGGGCCCGACGCGTCCGCGGTGTGAAGCCTTCATGGTGAAGCGGAGCCCAACTCCTCATATCCGTGCGCTCCTACGGGCTGATGCGGAGACGCCCGGACGAGTGCGATAGTGTAAATCGCCCTTGTGCCGGTCTGCTGGGAGTCAGGATGTCCGCCGCGTCGCATCGCATCTCCCGTCTGGAACCCTACCTGGACAGGCCCGAGCCGGCGCCGACTCTGCTGAAGATGCTCGTCGGTGTGCAGCTGGCAGGCTTCCGTGAGGACGCCGGGCTCGCCCAGGACCAGGCGGCGCGCGCTGTCGGTTTCAGCGCCGCGAAACTCTCCCGCATCGAGGCGGGCAAGGGCCGCCGCCCGCCGACGGAGAGCGACGTCCGGGCGCTGCTGGAGCTGTACGGCACCGACGCCTACGAAGCCTCGGTGCTGCTCAAGCTGCTGCAGCGCGCCGGTGAGCCGGGCTGGTGGCAGCGGTACGACAAGCGGCTGATGCCCGAGTGGTTCGACCGCCTGGTCGGTCTCCAGGAGGCCGCCGCCACCATCCGTACCTTCGAGATCCAGTACGTGCCCGGCCTGTTGCAGACCCCCGCCTACACCAGGGCGGTGGTGGAGCGCGGCCTGCCGAACGTGCCCGCCGGCGAGGTGGAGCGGCGCGTCGAACTCCGCAGGCACCGGACGCGTCTGCTGTCCCGGTCCGACGCCCCGCAGCTGTGGGCGATCATCGACGAGTCCGTGCTGCTGCGTGTCCTGGGCAGCACCGACGTGATGCGGGAACAGCTCGCGCACCTCGTCGAGATGGCGCAGCGTCCCCATGTGACGGTGCAGATCGTGCCGCTGGACGTCACGAACGCCTCGGCGCCCGCCATCCCGGTGACGTATCTGCGCTTCGGCGGCCTGGACCTTCCCGACGTGGTCTACCTGGAGCACATCAGGAGCGCCAACTTCCTGGAGGACCGCGACGAGACGGAGGAGTACCGGATCGCGCTGGACCGCCTCGCGGACGAGGCGCTCAAGCCGCGTGACTCCCTCGACATGCTGCGCCGGACGATGGACGAACGCTACGGGTGACGGGCATGCGCCTCGTGTGGGACGGCTCGCGTCCCACACGAGGGGCCTCGGTCACTTCGCCGGCGGAACCCGCCCCACACCGCCGAACTCGATCCATTCGTGGGTGAGCTGACGGGGCGCCACCTCTGTGTCCGGACGCCAGGTGGACACCTCGACGAGACCCGGTTCGAGGACCTCCAGGCCGTCGAAGTACGCGGCGACGTCCTTCTCCTCACGCACCCGGCCCCAGTGCCCCTGCGTCGCCTGGTCCATGAAGTTCGTGACGAAGTCGCGGACCTCGGGGTCCTCGCTGACCAGCTGGCACATCACCATGAAGCTGCCGGGCGCGAGCCGTTCCCGGACGCGGCGCGCCACCGCGAGGGGCCCGTCGGTGTCGCTGTCCGGGATGCAGTGGAACACCGAGTTGAAGAGCACGCACACCGGCTCGGAGAAGTCGATCAGCCGCTTGGTGTCGGGGTGGTCGAGGATCTGGTCGGTCTCGCGCATGTCCGCGTGGATGACGGTGGTGCGCTCGTCCTGCTCCAGCAGCGCGCGGCCGTGGACCAGCACCATGGGGTCGTTGTCGACGTACACCACGTGGGTCGTGGGGTCGATGCGCTGGGCGACCTGGTGCACGTTGTCCTGCGTGGGCAGACCCGAGCCGTGGTCGAGGTACTGCCGGATGCCGTACTCCTCGGACAGGGTCCGCACGACCCGCTGGAGGAAACGCCGGTTGTTCAGGGCCAGGCGGCGCGTGCTGGGGACGACCTTGTCGAGTTCCTCGCACGCGGCGCGGTCGGCCGCGTAGTTGTCCTTGCCGCCCAGGTAGTAGTCGTACATGCGCGCTGCCGTCGGCACGTTCGCGTCGATCTCGGTGGACAACTGCTTCTCGGAGTGCATCGTTCCCCCTGCAAGGTGCCGCGCCAACGGACTGGCTGGACAGGAAGTACATCCTAGGGAGCGGGAGTTGGGCGGTGCCAGCCTGTCGGCGAAGGTGTCCACGATCGAACGACATGATGATCGGCCCAGGTTTCGCCGCGACCGTGGGAATGTCACGGTTCGCGCACTCTGTGTCACCGACTCTCCCGTGGTGGCGGGCCACTTACGGGATCTTGAGGCCACGAGCAGCCCATGGCAGGCTCATGCCGCGTGATCGATGACTTCGCGAAGGACAACCTGCACGGGAGACTGCGGCGGGACCGCGAGGCGCTGCTCTGGAAACTCGACGGCTTGTCCGAATACGACGTCCGCCGACCTCTGACAGCGACCGGGACCAACCTCCTCGGCCTGGTCAAACACGTGGCCACCGTCGAGGCCAGGTACTTCGGCGAGGTCTTCGACCGCCCTTCCCCGGAGCCGCTGCCCCGGTGGCAGGACTCCGACGGCAGCGATCTGTGGGCGACCGAGGACGAGACCCGTGATCAGATCTTCGGGTTCTACCGGCGCACGTGGGAACACTCGGACGCGACGATCGACGAGCTTCCCCTCGACGCCCCCGGCCACGTGCCGTGGTGGCCGGAGCCTTATGCCGCCACGAACCTGTTCGCCGTCATGGTCCATGTCCTCGGCGAGTCCGTCCGGCACGCCGGGCACGCCGACATCCTGCGCGAGGGCCTCGACGGCCGGACCGGGATGCGCGCCGAACACGAGATGCAGATCGACGAGGAAGCCCGTGCGGCCCATCGCGCGAAGATCGAACAGGCCGCCAGGACGGCCGCAGCGATCAAGGCTCGGAGCCGACCGGTCGCATTCCGCGTGGACAACGCCGACTCGATTTAATGTGGAAATAGGAGAACTCATCGGAAGTCGATGACGGCCTGTCGCCGGCCGCTATTCTCACTGGCCCCGGCCCGCCTTTCCAGGAGAAGACCATGGGCGACTATTACGACCTCGGGACCCACAGCCGTCCCGTCACCACATCCTCGGCGGAAGCGCAACTCTGGTTCGATCGCGGCCTGGTGTGGACGTACGCCTTCCATCACGAGGAAGCCGTCGCCTGTTTCGAAAAGGCGGCCGCGGCCGATCCCGAGTGCGCGATGGCCCATTGGGGAATCGCGTACGCGCTCGGCCCGAACTACAACAAGCCCTGGGAATTCTTCGACGACGAGGAGCTGGCCGACACCGTCGAACGCACGCACACCGCCGTCGAACGGGCCCACGACAGAACCGCCGGCGCCACCCCGGTCGAGCAGGCCCTCATCGGCGCGCTGCGCGCCCGCTACCCGCAGCCGGAGGCCGTCGAGGACTGCTCGGTGTGGAACGAGCCCTACGCGGACGCGATGCGCGCGGTGTACGAACTGGCTCCCGACGACCCGGACATCGCCACGCTCCACGCCGACGCCCTGATGAACCTCACCCCCTGGCAGCTGTGGGACCTGAAGACCGGCCGGCCGGCCGAGGGCGCCCGCACCCTGGAGGCCAGGGCCGTACTGGAGAGCGCGCTCGGCACCGCCGCCGGGGCGGACCACCCCGGCGTCCTGCACCTCTACATCCACCTGATGGAGATGTCCCCGACGCCGGAGCAGGCGCTGACCGTCGCCGACCGCCTGCGCGGCGTCGTGCCCGACGCCGGGCACCTGCTCCACATGCCCTCGCACCTCGACGTCCTGTGCGGCGACTACCGCCGGGTCGTGGCCGCCAACAGCGACGCGATCGCGGCCGACGAGAAGTTCCGCCGGCGGTCCGGCGCGATGAACTTCTACACCCTCTACCGGGTGCACAACTACCACTTCAAGATCTACGGGGCGATGTTCCTCGGCCAGGAGCGGATCGCCCTGGACACCGCCGCCGAGCTGGAAGCCGCCGTGCCCGAGGACCTGCTCCGCGTGCAGAGTCCGCCGATGGCCGACTGGCTCGAGGCCTTCCTGGGCATGCGCGTCCACGTGCTGATCCGCTTCGGCCGCTGGACCGACATCCTCGCCCTGCCGGCCCCCGCCGACCCGGAGCTCTACTCGGTGACCACCGCCCTGCGGCACTACGCCCGCGGTGTCGCCCTCGCGGCCACCGGTGAGGTCGCCCGGGCCGAGACCGAACGCGAACTGTTCCGCGCGGCGGTGACCCGGGTGCCCGGGACGCGGATGCTGTTCAACAACACCTGCCACGACATCCTCGCCATCGCGGCGGCCATGCTGGACGGGGAACTCGAGTACCGCAAGGGCAACCACGACCTGGCCTTCGCCGCCCTGGAACGCTCCATCGAGCTCGACGACAACCTCCCCTACGACGAGCCCTGGGGCTGGATGCAGCCCACCCGCCACGCCTACGGGGCGCTGCTGCTGGAGCAGGGCCGGCTGGCGGAGGCCGAGGCGGTCTACCGCGCGGACCTCGGCCTGGACGACACCCTGCCCCGTGCCCTCCAGCACCCGGGCAACGTCTGGTCGCTGCACGGCTTCCACGAGTGCCTGCTGCGGACGGGCAAGACCGGCGAGGCGGCCCTCGTGGCCCAGCAGCTCAAACTGGCGACGGCGCTGGCCGACGTGCCGATCCAGGCGTCCTGCTTCTGCCGCCTGGACACCGCGCCCGGCCCCGAGCAGGCCGACGGCTGCTGTCACTGACCCGGTGGGGGCCCGAGCCCGGGGGCCCCTTTCTCACGCCGGTCGACCGAGACCACGGACCAGCCGGCCGCCGCTCAACGGCCGGCCGGCGCAGGCGGGGCCGGCACCGGGCGCATCAGGACGAGGCCGTAGACGACGATCCACACCACCCACATCAGCCAGCCGACGAGGCCGAGGAGTCCGAGCGGGCCGTCGTGGTCGATGACCAGGGGGGTGAGCACGGCCGAACAGGACAGCAGCGCGGCCGACACCAGCCCCCAACGGCCGTGCCACGGCCGGATCAGCCCCGCACGCAGGCCGGCGAGGGACAGGCCGACCAGCGCGACCGCCAGGAACGTGCCGTTCAGGGTGAACAGGGCGTCGTGCAGAGCCCACAGGCCGCTCGCCGCGCCGACGCCGTCCGCGGCTGTCGAGGCGAGCGCCAGCCGGATCGCGACGACCCCGGTGAAGACGGCGTTCTGCAGGACGAGCCCGGCGAAGCCGAGCAGGGCCCACGCCTCGCCCCGGTCCCGCTCGGACCGCCACAGCACACGGACCGCGCCCGCGCCGAACAGCGTGGCCAGCACCCAGGCGAGGGGGGTCACCGCGGAGCCGAGGCCGACCAGGTCCCCGTGCGTGCGGAAGAACCCCTCGACCTCCTCGACGCCGGAGCCGGTGCGCGGCAGGCCGGCCGGTACCAGGACCACGTTCCCGGCGACGATCAGGAAGGCGAAGCCCACGGCGGCGAACCCGCTGATCCGGGCGAAGCCCAGGGGAGCCGGGGGAGTACCCGGCGGAGGACGTAACATATATTGATTATAAGCAGCGTTCAGTGAATGTGGGGAAGGGGCCGAGCATGACCGAGGGGCCGGGGCGGCGGCGGTACGACTCCCTGCGCCGGACGGCGCAGGCGCAGCAGACGCGTGCCGACATCGCCCGTGCCGCGCTGCGGCTGTTCGTCTCCCACGGGTGGACGGCGACGACGGTGCGGGACGTGGCCCGCGAGGCGGGGGTGTCCGTGCCCACCGTCTACGCGGCGTACGGCAACAAGTCCGGACTGACCCGGGCGCTGGCCGACGCGGCCGACCTCTCGGCCGATGTGCCGCAGCAGGTGGCCGAGTTGGAGGCCGCCGCGACGGACCCCGCCCGGCAGCTCGCCGCGATGGCCGGCTACGACCGGCGTCTGTACGAGCGCGCCGGCGAGATCATCACGCTCGTCCGGGAAGCGGGCCGTTCCGAGCCGGAGCTGGCGACGCTCTACCGCGACAGCCGGGTGCGCGGCGACCAGACCCGGGTGCAGGTCTTCTCCGCCTGGCCGCCTGGAGTCCTGCGCCCCGGCGTCGACGTGCCGTCCGCGGTCGACGTCTACGCCGCGCTGTGCAACATCGACGTCTACAACGAGCTGACCGCGGAACGCGGGTGGTCGCCCGACCGCGTCGAGCGGTGGTGGTGCGGGGCGCTGGCCCGCGAGCTCCTGAACTGACCGTCGGAGACGTTTGCACCGCCTCTTCAAGGTCACTCGGACCGTGACCCCGAAGTCGGACACGGCTTGGAGTGAAGGAACCGTGGCTGGAGAACAGAAGGGCAAGGCCAAGGCCGAGCAGGCCAAGGGAAAGGTCAAGGAGACGGTCGGCCGTGCCGTGGGCAACGAGCGGCTGGAGGCCGAGGGCCGCGCGGAGCAGTCGAAGGGCGACGCCCGGCAGGCCAAGGAGAAGACGAAGGACGTCTTCAAGCACTGAGGACGTCTTCAAGCACTGAGGATGCCTTCAAGCGCTGAGGGCGTCTTCAAGCACTGAGGGCGCCCGTCGCATGCTGGTGCCGCGTTCCCGTGGGGGGCGCGGCACCAGTCACGCTGTCCCCGTGCGGCAAGGGCGCGGCACCGGCCACGGCAGGTCTCCGCTGACGGCGATTGGCAGAATCCCGGATTGTCCCCGGCCGACGGCGGGACGAGGATGGCCGGACATGGAGAGACAGCAGGGTCCGTTACCCCACGAGGCGCGCAGCGCCGCCGAGTTCGTGGCCTGCATGCGCGCACTCAAGCAGCAGGCCGGCCTCACCTACCGGCAGTTGGAGGCCAACGCGGAGCAACGCGGGGACGTGCTCGCCCGCAGCACCGCGGCGGACCTGCTGCGCCGGGATTCGCTGCCCCGCGCGGAGGTGGTCGCCGCGTTCGTCCGGGCCTGCGGCAGGGGCGAGGACACCGCCGACTGGCTGGACGCCAGGAACCGGCTGGCCGCCGCCGAGCCGCCGGACACGGACGAGGAACCGACGCCGGATCCCGCCTCCCGGGCATCGGGCCCGGGCCGGATCCGGAACCGGCGGGCCCTCGCCGCCTCGGCCGGCGCCGTGCTGCTCCTCGCCGCGGTGGGAGCCTGGGCGCTGCTGCCCGACGAGACGGACGACCGGGACGGGACGACGAACGCGGCCGGAGTGGCGCCACGCTCCGCACCCTCGGCGTCCCCCGGCCCCAGCACCGATCCCGACGGCCCGGCACCCGGACGGTCCCGGATCCGGCCGGTCCTGGCGCCCCGGCTCTGCCTCACCGAAGGCCACGACCGCAAGGGCCGCTACCGCAGCCAGATCGCCGCCCAACGGCCCTGTGCCGACGCCACACCGCCCGACCTGTCACTGGTGTCGGTCGGCACCACAGGCTCGTACTACATCCAGTGGCGGCACCCCGTGCAGGGCGACGGCTGTCTCACCGCGCTGGGCAGCGGCCACGTGGTCGAGGGACTGCTCGAACCCTGGCCCTGGGAGAGCTGTTCGGCGGACCGCACCAGCCAGCATTTCTACTTCGACCCCGTCGGCGACGCCGAGACCGACCGCTACCGGATCCACGTGGTGCAGAACGGCATGTGCCTCGGCGTCAACGGCACCGACGACCGGGCCGCGGGCGCCGAGATCGCCCAGCAGCGGTGCACCGGGGCACGGGACCAGGAGTTCCTGGTGGAGGCCGCCGGCTGAAACCCTCCGTCACGCCGTGACCGCGCGGGTCTCCTCCAGGGGGAAGTGGCACGCCGCGCCGTGGAGCGGCGCACCCGGCACAGGCGCGGGGGCGACCTCGGCGCACAGGTCCCGTGCTCGCGGACACCGCGTCCGGAACCGGCACCCGGACGGCGGGTCGGCCGGTGACGGGATCTCGCCGGTGAGCACGATGCGCTGCCTGCGGCGCCCGCCGCCGGACACGGGGGACGGGGCCGCCGACAGCAGCGCCTCCGTGTACGGGTGCCGCGGCCGCTCGTAGACCTCCTCCGTCGGGCCCGTCTCCACGATCCTCCCGAGGTACATCACGGCGACCCGGTCGGCGAGGTGCCGCACCACCGACAGGTCGTGCGAGATGAACACGTACGACAGTCCCAGCTCGTCCCGCAGGTCGCACAGGAGATTGAGCACCTGGGCCTGCACCGACAGATCCAGCGCGGACACCGGCTCGTCGCAGACGATCACCTCGGGCTCCAGCGCGAGGGCACGGGCGATCCCGATCCGCTGCCGCTGCCCGCCCGAGAACTCGTGCGGCAGGCGGCGCGCGTCCGAGGCGCGCAGCCCGACCATCTCCAGCAGTTCGGCCACCCGCCCCGCCCGCTGCGACGCGGGCACGAGCGCGCGGTGGGTCAGCCAGGGCTCGCCGATCAGATCCGCGGCGGTGAGGCGGGGGTCCAGGGAACCGAACGGGTCCTGGAACACCATCTGCACCTTCCGGCGCCAGGCGAGCAGCTCCGCACCCGACAGCGCGAACGGGTCGACGCCGTCGTGGCGCAGGCTGCCCGCGTCGGGCCGCTCCAGCCGCAGGAGGACCCTGGCCAGCGTGGACTTGCCGCAGCCCGACTCGCCGACGAGTCCGAGGGTCTCCCCGCGTCCCAGGGTCAGGTCGACACCGTCCAGTGCCCGCAGCCGGGTGCCGCCGCGCAGGGTCCGCCGGACCGTGAAGCTCTTGGCCAGACCGGTGGCCTCCAGCAGTGCCGTGTGCTCAGGCATCGGCCAGTTCCTTCCCGAAGTGGCAGGCGGCGGCCCGGCCGGCTCCGGTGCCGGTCAGCGCCGGCCGGTGCGTGGCGCAGCGTTCCCGGGCCATGGGACAGCGCGTACGGAAGGCACAGCCCGCCGGCACGGCGCCCGGCTCCGGCGGGCTCCCGGGGATCGAGGCCAGCCGGGCGCCCCGGTGCTGCTCGGCCGGGACCGACGCCAGCAGGCCCCGGGTGTACGGGTGGTGGGGCCTGCCGAACACCTCGGCGACCGGCCCGGTCTCCACCACCGTCCCGGCGTACATGACCGCGACCCGGTCCGCGTGCTCGGCGGCGAGCCCGAGGTCGTGGGTGATGAGGACGAGCGCCGTCCGCTGCTCGGCGCGCAACTCGCCGAGCAGGTCCATGATCTGGGCCTGCACGGTGACGTCCAGTGCCGTCGTGGGCTCGTCGGCGATCAGGACCTTCGGCCGCAGGGCGACCGCCGTCGCGATCAGCAGGCGCTGCCGCATCCCGCCGGAGAACTGGTGCGGGTAGGCGTCCGCCCGGGCGCGGGCCTCCGGGATGCCCACGCGTTCCATCAGCTCCACCGCCCGGGCCCTCGCCGCACGCCGGGACAGTCCCTCGTGGATGCGGAACGGCTCGGCGAGCTGGGCTCCGACCGTGTGGACGGGGTTGAGCGCGCTGAGCGCGTCCTGGAAGACCATGGCGAGACCCGGGCCGGCCAGCCGGCGCCGGGCCCGCCCTCCGAGCCCGAGCAGGTCCACGCCGTCCAGGCGCACGCGCCCGCCCACGACTTCGGCGACCGGGTCGAGCAGACCGGCGACGGCGTGCGCGGTCATGCTCTTGCCGCAGCCCGACTCGCCCAGCAGCGCCAGCGTCTCGCCCGAGCGCACGGCGAAGCTCACCCGGCGGACGACGTGCACGGGACCGGCCGGGGTGTGGACGTCGACGGACAGGCCGTCCACGACCAGGACGCCGGCCTCGGTGTCGTCGCCGGTGGGACGGGCGTTGGTACCGGCCGCGCTTCCCGGCACCGGACGCTCCTCCTCCCTCTCCTCTTCCGTGGCCGCGTCGGCCGCCGCGGACCGCCCCCGGTCACGCCGCGGCCCCCGGGAGCGTCGCCCCAGCCCCTCCCGCCACCGCTGCCCGGGGTCGGTCGTCAGCCGGGCCCAGGAGGCGAGCACGGTCGCCGAAACGGTCGTGACGACGATCGCCAGGCCCGGGAACAGCGCGATCCACCACGCGCTCTGCAGCTCCTGCCGCCCCTGCGCCACCATCAGCCCCCAGCTGACGTCCGGCGGCTGGATGCCGATGCCCAGGAAGCTCAGCGACGACTCGGCCAGCATGACGAAGCAGAAGTCGAGCGCGGCGACGGTGAGCAGCGTGGGCAGCACACTCGGCGCGACGTGCCGCCGGATGGCCGCCCAGCCGCCCGTGCCGAAGGTCCGGGCCGCGTCCATGAACAGCCGGCTGCGCAGCTCCGCCGCCTCCGCCCGGGCCGTGCGCAGATACACCGGGATCCGGGCCACGGCCAGCACCAGCACCAGGCTCGCGGCGCTCGGCGAGAAGACGTACAGCACCACCACGGCCAGCAGCAGGGAGGGGAAGCTGAGGATCACGTCGGCCACCCGCAGCGACACGTTCTCGCGCCAACCGCCGTGGTAGCCCGCCCACATGCCCCACACCGAGCCGATGACGAGCGAGCAGAGCACGGCGGGCACCGCCACCGCCAGGGTCGTCCCGGCCGCGGCCAGCAGCCGCGCGGCGACGGGGCGCCCGAGCGAGTCGCTGCCGAGGACGAAGGCCCAGCCGTGTTCGAGACTGAAGGGCGGGCGGCCCGGGGCGCGCAGGTTCTGACGGGTCGCCAGCTCCCCGGCCAGCAGCGGCCCGAGCACCGCGCCCAGCGCGACCAGGAGGAGGACCAGGGCCGCCGCGGTGGCGAACCGGTCCCGGAGCAGCAGGGCGAACCACCGTCGCCGTACGGCCGGACCACCGGCCTCGGAAGTGTCAAGCATGTCCCGTCCTTGGCTCATGCCGCCGCCCGCTGCCGTACCCGCGGGTCGAGGAGCGCGTGGCAGAGGTCCACCAGGATGTTGAGAGCGAAGATCGCCAGCGCCGTCACGAGCACCGCGGCCTGCAGCACCGCGAAGTCCCGCTGGAGCACCGAGTCGATCATGAGTTTGCCGATCCCGGGCCAGCCGAAGATCGTCTCGACGACGACCGCTCCGTTGACCAGCCCCACGGCCAGGTCGCCCGCGACGGTCAGCGCCGGTGCGGCCGCGTTGCGCAGGGCGTGCCCGAAGACCACCCGGATTTCGGAGGCGCCTTTGCCGCGCGCCACCTTCACGTACGGGGCGGACAGCGCGGAGACCATGGCGCCGCGCACCACCTGGACCAGCACCCCGAACGGGCGGATGAGCAGCGTGGCCACGGGCAGTACCCAGGCCGCCGCGCCGCTGGTGCCGGAGGTGGGCAGCCAGCCCAGGGTGACCGCGAAGACCAGCACGCCCATGATGGCGATCCAGAAGTCGGGCACGCTGGCGGCCGTCGACGACAGGAAGGTCGCGATCCGGTCGGTGACCGAGTTCGGGCGGTAGGCCGCCAGGCTGCCGATGACCACGGCGCCCGCGAGGGCGAGCAGCATCGTCCAGCCGGCCAGTTGCAGGGTCGCGGGGAACGCCCGCAGGACGGCCTCGCCCGCCGGCTGGGCGGTGCGCAGCGACTCCCCGAAGTCCAGGTGGGCGACCTGGGCGAGGTAGTCGCCGAACTGGTTGATCAGCGGGTCGTCCAGGCCGTTGCGGGCGGCGAACTCGGCCCGCATCTCGGGCGTCGCGCTCAGCGGCAGGTACAGGTTGGCGGGGTCTCCGGTGAGACGGGCCAGGAAGAACACGCCGAGGACCACGAACAGCAGGGGGACGACGCTGGAGACGGCGCGGCGGCGCAGCAGGGTCAGCACGTGAGGTCCTCTCCCTCAGTCCGGGCGCCGCATGTCGACGAGTCGCATCTCGTCGTTGGTGGCGGAGTCGGGCCGGTAGCGGACCTTGGGGGAGAGGGCCAGCAGACCGGTCATGTTGGCCATCACGGCGTCCCGTACGACCTTGTCGTTCTGGTGGGCGAACGCCTCCGCGAACGCCTTCTGGCGGTCGCCGCCCGAGGCGAGTCCGGCCCGCTCGATGAGCGTGTCGAACTCGGCGGTGCCGTAGCTGCTCTGGGCGCCCTCGCTGCCGTAGATCTGGCCCATCGTGAAGGCGGCGTCGCCCGCCTGGTTGCCGTGCTGGGCCTGGAGCAGGGTGGGACCGGTGTCGCCGGCGGGGAAGGGGCGCAGCAGGTACTCCAGCCAGGCGTTGACGTCCAGCATCCTGATCCTGACCTTCAGCCCGGCCTTGATCAGGCCGTCCTGGACGACCTCCATGGCCTCGGCGGCCTTCGGGTAGATGCCGTTGCGGCCGACGATGGTGAGGGTGGTGTCCGTGCGGACCCCGTCGGCGCGGGCCTCGGCGACCAGTTCCCTGGCCCGTTCCGGGTCGTACGGCCACGGCCGGACGCTCGGGTTGTAGCCGGTGACGCCCTGGGAGACGAGCTGCCCGCTGGGCCGTCCGGCGAAGACCGCCGTGGTCAGGCCCTCCCGGTCGATGGCGTAGTTGACGGCCTGCCGGACACGGATGTCGTCGAGGGGCGGCTTGCCGGCGTCCATGCGCAGGTAGGAGACCTCGTTGGTGGCGAACTCCACGGCGCGGTCACCGGCCCCGTCCTCGGGTGCGAGGCCGATCGCGACATCCGCCTCGTCGTTCGTCACCATCGCCGCCCGCACACTGCCCTCGGCGCGCCAGACGTAGGTGGCCGCCGCGAAGTCGGGGGCCTTGCCCCAGTAGCCGGGGAAGCGTTTCAGCCGCAGGTAACGGCCCTGGTTCCACTCGTCGATGCGGTAGGGGCCCGTGCCGACCGGCTCGCGCACGCGGGAGTCGGGGGCGGTGCCCGTCGGCACGATCTCGACGAACGACAGGCGCAGGGGCAGGATCGGGTCGGGCTTCGCCGTGGTGACCCGGAGGGTGGTCTCGTCGACGGGCGTGGCGGTGAGCTCGCTGTCCGCGAAAATGTAGCCGTCGACGTTGCAGTCGATCCCCGAATCCGTGGCGCGTGCGATCGAGAACGCCGCTGCGGCCGCCGTGAACGGCGAGCCGTCGTGGAACGTGACGCCCCGGCGGAGGGTGAAGGTCCATGAAGTGGCCGACGTGCGGGTCCACCGGGTGGCGAGGGCGGGCTCCAGGCGTCCGGTGGACGCGTCGCGCTCGGTGAGCGCCTCCGTGATGTTGGCCCGGGTCACCCGGCCCGTCGCGGTCAGCGAGGCGTCACACGGCTCCAGCGTGGGCGGTTCCTCGGGCAGGACGATGCGTAAGTCGTCCGGTCCGCCGCCGATGGGATCGGCCCCGGCGACCGAGCAGCCGGAGGCGGCGAGCAGGACGACGAGGGACGTGACGATCGGACGACTGCGGGCTGCGCCTGAACCGGCCACTGTGCCTCCGCGCTCGCTCCTGTACACAACAGAGAACGTCGTTTAGATATGTGGACGGTCATTATTGGGGTGGCGGGGCGGAACGCGTCAAGGGGTGTGCGCCGGTTCCCAACTCGTCCTGCCTCTTGACGTGTTGATTGCCGTCCTAAAACATTCGGGAAGCTCGATTGGTTCTGCGCGGTTCTGTTCGCTCCCGAAGGGAATTCATGTCCAGCAGACATCGCCTCGCCCGGGCCCTGGCGGCCACCGTCCCCCTGGCGCTCGGCGCGGGGCTCGTGGCCGTGCCGCCCGCCGCTGCCGCCGAGCCCCCCGGCAGTGCGGTCACGGTGCGGATCGACCCGTCGTACCGGCAGCAGGAGTTCGAAGGGTGGGGCACGAGCCTCGTCTGGTTCGCCAACATCACCGGCGGCTATCCGGAACCCATCCGCAGGAAGCTCGTCGACATGCTGTTCGGCGAGGACGGCCTCCGCCTGAACATCGCGCGCTACAACATCGGCGGCGGCAACGCCCCGGACGTCCGCAAGGACTACATGAAGGTCGGCGCGACCATGGAGGGCTTCTGGAAGGCCCCGCCGGGCACCACCCGGGAGGACACCGACTGGTGGAACCCGGACGACCCGGACCACTGGGACTGGTCCGCCGACGCGAACCAGCGCTGGTGGGTGGACCAGGTCAAGAGCAAGGTGACCCGCTGGGAGGCCTTCAGTAACTCCCCGCCCTGGTTCCAGACCGTCAGCGGCTACGTCTCCGGAGGCTTCGACGCCAACACGGACCAGATCCGGGCCGACCGCGTCGACGACTTCGCCACCTACCTGGTCAGGGTGACCGAGCGGCTGGAGAAGAAGCACCGCATCCGCTTCGACACCATCGCCCCGCTGAACGAGCCCAACACCAACTACTGGGGCACCCAGATCGGCCCCGACGGACAGCCCACCGGCGGCCGCCAGGAGGGCGCGCACGCCGGCCCCGAACTCCAGCAGAAGGTCGTCCTGGCCCTGCACCGCGCCCTGCGGGACGCCGGCACCCGCGCCACCGTCTCCGCCATGGACGAGACCAACCCCGGCACCTTCGTCCGCAACTGGAACGCCTACGACGCCTCCGCCCGCGCCGCCGTCGACCAGCTCAACGTGCACACCTACGGCACCGGCATGCGCACCAGCGCCCGCGACAGCGCCAAGGCCGCGGACAAACCGTTCTGGATGAGCGAGGTCGAGGGCACCTGGGGGACCGGCACCGACTTCACCGGCATGGAACCGGGGCTCGGCATCGCCACCCGGGTCGTCGACGACATCCGTGAACTGGAGCCGTCGGCCTGGGTGTTGTGGCAGCCGATCGAGGACTCCATCCCGCAGGCGGCGGCCGGCAAGAACTGGGGCAGCATCCACATCCCGTTCAACTGCACCGCGAAGGACACCCTGGAGACCTGCCCGGTCAAGGCCAACACCAAGTTCCACACCCTGCGCAACTTCACCCACCACATCCGGCCCGGCGACCACTTCGTGAAGGCCGACGACCCCTCCAGCGTCGCCGCCGTACGCAGGTCCGGCCGCGGAGCGACCGTGGTGCACGTCAACAGCGGCACGACCCCGCGCGCCGTCACCCTGGACCTCTCGAAGTTCCGGCGCGTCGCCCCCGGCGCCACCGTGACCCCCGTGGTGACCAGCGCCGAGGGCGCACTGGTCCGCGGCACGCCGGTGCGGGTGAAGGACGACTCCGCCACGCTGACCGTGCCGCCGAAGTCGGTCACGACCCTCCTCGTCGACGGCGTGTCCGGCACCGCCGCGGACGCCGCACTCGTCCAGCCCGGCCACGTCTACCGCCTCCAGGGCGCCCAGAGCGGAAAGTCCCTGGCCCCGTCCGCCGACGGTGACGGCGTCGTCGTCCGCACGAACGACCCGGCGGCCAAGTCCCAGCTGTGGTCCGTGCAGCGGCTGACCCGCGGCGAGGGCAACCGGGACCGCTACGCCCTCGTCAGCGCCTCCGACGGCAGGCGCCTCACCGTGCGCGACGACGAGGCCGTCCTCGAAGAAGCGGGCACACCGGCGTCACCGGCCGCGCAGTGGATCATGTCGACCACCGGGGACGGCACCTGGACCTTCGTCAACGCCGCCACGGGCCGTCTGCTCGACGTCGTCGGGCAGTCCACGGCGGACGGCGCCCGCGTGTCGGCCTTCCTGCCGACCTCCGCGGCCAACCAGCGGTGGGGCGTCACCGACGAGACGGTGCTCCGCACACAGCCCGCCAAGGCGTTCACCGTCCCCGGCCACGCGCCCGACCTGCCCGCGACCGTGACGCCCGTCTTCCGCGACGGCGCCCGGGGCGCGCTCCCCGTCGAGTGGACACTGCCCTCGCCGTCACGCTGGCGCGAGCCCGGAACGGTACGGGTGAAGGGCCGGGCGACCGACGCGCTGGGCCGGACCCTGCCCGCCGAGGCGCTGGTCACCGTGGACACCGTCGCCGCCACCCTCCCCGCCCGCGCCAAGACCTACACCGGCGGACGGCCCGGACTGCCCGCCACGGTCACCGGCGTCGGACGGCACGGCGGAACCGCCGACCTCCCGGTCACCTGGGACACCGCCCCCGAGGGTGCCTTCGACAAGGCCGGGGTGGTGACCCTGCGCGGCACCGCCCGGGTCCCCGGCGGGACCACGACGGCGGCGACCGCACGCGTCCAGGTCACCGCGCCCCGGGAGACGAACGCCGCGCGCGACCAGGGCGTGACGGTCGGCGCGACGTACACCGAGAGCGGGTACTCCGCCGAGGGCCTGCGCAACGGGAACACCTCCGAGAAGGCCTGGTCGAACTGGAAGTCGGGCACGAAGAACCCGTCCGACACCATCACCCTGACCCTGCCCGAGGCGCGCGACCTGACCCGCGTCGTGACCCACTTCCACCGCGACGGCAGCAACGTCAGCTTCGCCGAGGCCCTCAAGGTGCAGGTGCGCGGCGCCGACGGCACCTGGGCCGACGCGAGCGACACGGTCCCCGTCGGCACCGAGGGCACGCCCGTGGCCGACGTGCCGGTGCGCGCGAGCGGCCCGGTGACCGGCGTGCGCGTGGTCATGACGGCACGCCCGGGCGGCTACATCACCCTGGGCGAGATCGAGGTGTACGCCAAGGCGCCGGGCACCTCCGCCGACGCCGCCGCGGCCTCGATCGAGGTGGACGGGACGCCGCTGACCGGCTTCGACCCGGACCGGACGAGCTACCGCACGGCCGTCGACCGGCCGGAGCGGGCCCGTGTCACCGCCTCCCCGCGTGACCCCTACGCGAACGTGACGGTCCGCGCGGACACCTCCCGGGGCAGGACGGCCCACGTCGTCTCCGTCACCGGCGAGGACGGCTCACAGACACGCGAGTACCGGATCGAGCTCACCCGCCGCTGACCTGCCGCGGACACGAGGAAGCGCGGGGCCCGCACGCCCCGCGCTTCCCTGCGGCACCGCGCGGATCAGACCGCCGGGGCCGGGTACGTCGGGTACTCCACGCCCGACACGTGCTGCACGACCCGGATGACCTGGCACGAGTAGCCGAACTCGTTGTCGTACCAGAGGTAGAGGATCGCGTTGTCGCCCTCGACCTTGGTGGCGCCGGCGTCGACGATCGAGGCGTGGCGCGAGCCGATGAAGTCGCTGGAGACCGCGTCGGGGGCGCTGATGAAGTCGATCTGGCGCTTCAGCGGCGAGGTCAGGGACACCTCGCGCAGGTAGTCGAGGACCTCCTGCCGCGTGGTCTCGCGCGCGAGCTGCAGGTTGAGGATCGCGATGGAGACGTCCGGCACCGGCACCCGGATGGAGCTGCCGGTGATCTTCGCCTTGAGGTCGGGCAGCGCCTTGGCGACGGCGGAGGCGGCGCCGGTCTCGGTGATGACCATGTTGAGCGGCGCGCTGCGGCCCCGGCGCTCGGACTTGTGGTAGTTGTCCAGCAGGTTCTGGTCGTTGGTGAACGAGTGGACCGTCTCCACGTGGCCGCGCTGGACCCCGAACTCGTCGTCCATCGCCTTCAGCGGCGGCACTATGGCGTTCGTGGTGCACGAGGCGCAGGACAGGATCTGCTCGTCCGGCTTGATCGTGTCGTGGTTGACGCCGTGCACGATGTTCGGGACGTCGCCCTTGCCCGGCGCGGTCAGCACGACCTTGTCGATACCGGGGCGCAGGTGCTGCGACAGGCCCTCGCGGTCGCGCCACTTGCCGGTGTTGTCGATGAGGATGGCGTTCTTGATGCCGTACGCCGTGTAGTCGATCTCGGACGGGTCGTTCGCGTAGATGACCTTGATCTCGTTGCCGTTGGCGACGATCGTGCTGGTCGCCTCGTCGACGGTGATCGTGCCCTGGAACTGGCCGTGGATCGAGTCGCGGCGCAGCAGCGAGGCGCGCTTGACGATGTCCTGCTCGCCTCCGCCGCGGACGACGATGGCCCGCAGCCGCAGGCCGTTGCCCGAGCCGGCCTTCTCGATGAGCAGCCGGGCGACCAGGCGGCCGATCCGGCCGAAGCCGTAGAGGACGACGTCGCGTCCCTCGCGGCGCTCGATCTTCTCGGCGCCGGTGGCCCCGGCGACCGCCTCGGCGGTGAACTCGGCGACCGACAGACCGCGGTCGTCCTCGCGGTACGTCGCGGCCAGCATGCCGATGTCGATCTGGGACGGCCCGAGGTCGAGCTCGGCGAGGGTCTTCAGGAACGGCAGCGTCTCGGTGACCGAGAGCTCCGCGCCGGCGATCTGCCGGGCGAACCGGTGGGTCTTGAGGATGCTGACCACCGACTTGTTCACCAGGGAGCGGCTGTGCAGCAGGACCGTCACGTCCCGCTCTCGGTGCAGCTTCCCGATGATCGGGATCATCGACTCCGCGATCTCCTCGCGGTTCTTCCAATTGGTGAACGAGTCCTCGTTGGCAGTCACGAATCCATCTTTCGAGCTAGGCGGCGCTCATATGTTAAACCGTCGATTTCCTGATCATGAACGGGGGGCTCCGGGGCCTGCGGCCGGCTTCCCGCGCGCCCCCGAGGGTCCGGCCTGAGACGATCGGAACGGAGCTTCCGTGCGAAAGGGACGCGCATGGATTTCGACGCTGTGGCCGACGAGCTGTACGCCCTGCGGCCGGAGGACTTCACCGCCGCCCGTGCCTCGGCCGTGGCGGCCGCCCGCACCGCCGGCGACCGCGAACTCGCCGAGCGCATCGGCGCGTTGCGCAAGCCCAGCCTCGCGGCCTGGGCCGCCAACCTCCTGGTCCGCAGCCGCCCCGGCGAGGTCGAGCCGCTGCTCCGGCTGGGGGAGGGCCTCCGCCGGGCCCACCAGGACCTGGACGGCACCCAGCTGCGCGAGCTGAGCCGCCGGCAGCACGCGCTCATCCGCGCCCTGTCCGGCCAGACCCGGCAGCTCGCGAAGGAGGCGGGCCATCCGATCGGCGAGAGCGTGCAGCGCGAGGTCGAGAACACCCTGCACGCCGTCCTGGCCGACCCCGGTGCCGCCGAGGCCTGGGCGAGCGGCCGGCTGACCAAGCCGCTCAGCGCCGCCGTCGGCTTCCCCGCCGCCGCGGAGGGTGCGAGGCCGCAGCGTCCGACGCCCCCCGAGGTCCCCGACCGGCCGGACGAGAAGGTCGATGAGCGGCACCGGCAGCGGCTGACGGAAGCCCGCCGGGCCGCCGAGGAGGCGGAGCACGAGCTGCGGACCCGGCAGGACGAGGCAGCGGCCGCCGGACAGGTCGCCGAGGAGGCGAAGCAGCAGGTGGAACGCCTGCAGCAGCGCGTCGACGAGCTCACCGGGGAACTGGAGCGCACCAGGGGCGAACACCAGCAGGCCCGCTTCGCCGAGCGGTCGGCCCGGGAGCGGGCCCGCGAGGCCGACCGCCGCCTCCGCGAGGCCGACCGCCGGGCCGCGACGGCCGCCGCCCGGCTCGCCCGCCTGACTTCCTCGTGACGCGCCCCTACGTGCTCGGCCCGGCGCCCGGATGGCGGCACCGGGGGTGAGCGGCGCCGGCGGTGGCGGGGGATCGTCGGTGCAAGCGCGAGGACGGCGACGCCCGGGCGGCCCCGGCGCGTCACGGACCGCCCTGACAGTGGCCGGCCGCGATCATCAGCCCTGTGACATGGCTCACGGTCCCTGCCCACACAGCCGCCCCCGCAAAGCCTCACGCGGACGACACCAAAATTGAACCGTTCGTTTTCTTGAATCGGTCGTGTTTGTGCCGCTAGGTTGTCCCGCATGACCGCATCCGGGACCCCGACCACCGCCGAAGAGCTGCGCGGTGCCGGCCTGCGGGTGACGGCAGCCCGCGTCGCGCTGCTCGAGACCGTGCGGGACGGTGACCACCTCGGTGCCGAGGCCATCGCCTCCGAGGTCCGCGGCCGCGTCGGCCACATCTCCGTCCAGGCCGTCTACGAGGGGCTCCACGCACTCACCGCGGCGGGACTCATACGCCGCCTCGAACCACCCGGCAGCCCGGCCCTCTACGAGGGGCGGGTCGGCGACAACCACCACCACCTCGTGTGCCGCTCGTGCGGAGCGGTCGCCGACGTCGACTGCGCGGTCGGCCACGCCCCCTGCCTGACCGCGTCCGACGACCGCGGCTTCGCCGTCGACGAGGCCGAGGTCATCTACTGGGGCCTGTGCCCCGACTGTTCCACCGCCCGCAGTTCCTGAGCACGTGATCCACCCGAGCACCGTGATCCACCCCGTCCGGAAGGATTTCCATGACTGAGAACCACGACGCGATCGTCACCGACCCGAAGTCGGAGGAGGCGGGAGGGGGCTGCCCGGTGGCGCACGGCCGCGCGCTGCACCCGACCCAGGGCGGCGGCAACCGCCAGTGGTGGCCCGAGCGGCTCAACCTGAAGATCCTCGCCAAGAACCCCGAGGTGGCCAACCCCCTCGGTGAGGACTTCGACTACGCCGAGGCGTTCCAGAACCTCGACCTCGCGGCCGTCAAACGCGACATCGCCGAGGTGCTCACCACCTCGCAGGACTGGTGGCCGGCCGACTTCGGCAACTACGGCCCGCTGATGATCCGCATGGCCTGGCACAGCGCGGGCACCTACCGCATCAGCGACGGCCGCGGCGGCGCCGGCGCCGGCCAGCAGCGCTTCGCGCCGCTGAACAGCTGGCCGGACAACGGCAACCTGGACAAGGCCCGCCGTCTGCTGTGGCCGGTCAAGAAGAAGTACGGCCAGTCCATCTCCTGGGCCGACCTGATGATCCTCACCGGCAACGTCGCCCTGGAGCAGATGGGCTTCGAGACCTTCGGCTTCGCCGGCGGCCGCGCGGACGTCTGGGAGTCCGAGGAGGACGTCTACTGGGGTCCCGAGACCAGACGGAGAGCGCGTACCAGGAGGCGCGCAGGCTGCTGAAGAACCGGGGCGTCGACCGGTTCACCACCGTCTCCGACGGGCTCGGGCTCGTGCC
>NZ_JBEYZD010000029.1:0-98277 GCF_040645895.1 Streptomyces olindensis
AAAGACGCCCGCTCACTCCTGGCGTCCCCCGAGGCGCCCGCGGCCACTGGGGGTTCAGCGGGGGGGTCCCTTTTTACCCCGCGGCAGCCGCCCGTCCTCGTCGCCACAAGCGCTCAGCAGGCCCTGCCGGACGCCCGCGGTGCACCCTCAGACCCGTGTCCAGCCGAGCGTCCGCATGATGTCGGACACACGCATGTAGACGCCGGGGCTGCCGGCCCGTCCGCAGCCAGTCCCCCAGGAGACGAGTCCGATCAACCGCCCCTGGGCCACCAGCGGCCCCCCGCTGTCGCCCTGACAGGCGTCCCGGCCCCCCTCCGTCTCCCCGGCGCACAGCATGCTCCTGGCGTCGTAGGTACCGTCGGCACCGCCCGGATAGGCATCCTCACAGAGCGCATCGGGGAGCACGCGCACACGTGCCGCGCGCAGACTCCCGGGATACTCGCCGGCACCCGAGATGTCACCCCAGCCGTACACCGTCGCGGTCATGCCCACTCCGTACGCGGGGTCACCGTCGGCCGCCATGCCGATCACCGAGTCGGACGGAAGCGGTTCGGCCAGGGTCAGTACGGCGAAGTCCCCGAAGTTGCTGACGCCGTCGTACACCGGGTTCACCCAGGTGTCCCGCACGGAGATCTCCTGACCGCCGCGGTCCGAGAGCAGGTCTGTGCGTCCCGCTATGACCTTGAGGTCCCGGACGCGCTCCGCTGGCCCGCCCAGGACGTCTTCGTCCAGGCAGTGGGCCGCAGTGAGCACGGTGCTCCGGCCGACCGCCACGCCGCCGCAGAACTGCCCCGCGCGCGTACCCCCGAACCGGTCACGACTGGACAGGGCAACCGTCCACGGGCTCTCCGACGCGTCGACGGGGAATCCCCCTATGACCACGCTGTCGGCGGCCACAGGGGCGGTGGAACCCATGGATATGGCGGATGCCGCGGCTGCCAGGACCAGTGACCGGGCCAGGGCTCGGGCTAGGCGACGACGCATGCGCACTCCTCACTCCGTGATGTCGGTGAGACACCCAGGGTGATCCACCCGGAGACACCCCGCACCTGCGGAGAGGCGGCAGCACGAAGGCCCGGTCCCCTGGGGGCACCGGGCCTTCCGCGCCGTACGACCGTGACTAGTCGAGGTAGTCGCGCAGCACCTGCGAACGGGACGGGTGGCGCAGCTTCGACATCGTCTTGGACTCGATCTGGCGGATCCGCTCACGCGTGACGCCGTAGACCTTGCCGATCTCGTCGAGGGTCTTCGGCTGACCGTCGGTGAGACCGAAGCGCATCGAGACGACGCCCGCCTCGCGCTCGGACAGGGTGTCCAGGACGGAGTGCAGCTGCTCCTGGAGGAGCGTGAAGCTGACCGCGTCGGCCGGGACGACCGCCTCGGAGTCCTCGATGAGGTCACCGAACTCGCTGTCGCCGTCCTCGCCGAGCGGGGTGTGCAGCGAGATGGGCTCGCGGCCGTACTTCTGGACCTCGATGACCTTCTCCGGGGTCATGTCGAGCTCCTTGGCCAGCTCCTCCGGGGTGGGCTCGCGGCCCAGGTCCTGGAGCATCTGGCGCTGCACACGCGCGAGCTTGTTGATGACCTCGACCATGTGCACCGGGATACGGATGGTGCGGGCCTGGTCGGCCATGGCGCGGGTGATCGCCTGACGGATCCACCAGGTGGCGTACGTGGAGAACTTGTAGCCCTTGGTGTAGTCGAACTTCTCGACCGCGCGGATCAGACCGAGGTTGCCTTCCTGGATGAGGTCCAGGAAGAGCATGCCGCGGCCGGTGTAGCGCTTGGCCAGGGAGACCACCAGGCGGAGGTTGGCCTCCAGGAGGTGGTTCTTGGCGCGGCGGCCGTCCTCGGCGATGATCTCCAGCTCGCGCTTCAGCTTCGGCGCCAGCTTGTCCGCGTTGGCCAGCTTGTCCTCGGCGAACAGGCCTGCCTCGATGCGCTTGGCGAGCTCGACCTCCTGCTCGGCGTTGAGCAGGGGGACCTTGCCGATCTGCTTGAGGTAGTCCTTGACGGGGTCGGCGGTGGCACCGGCGGCGGCGACCTGCTGCGCGGGCGCGTCGTCCTCGTCCTCGTCGGAGAGGACGAAGCCCGCGTTCTCGGTGCCCTCGGGCTCCTCGCCGGCCTTGCCGGGGGCTGCTTCCTCGAGCACCTCCTCCTCGAGGAGCTCGACGTCGTCCTTCTTGGCGCTGGTCTTCTTGGCCGCCGTCTTCTTGGCGACGGTCTTCTTCGCGGCCGCCTTCTTGGCGGTCGTCTTCTTGGCTGCCGCCTTCTTGGCGGGCGCCTCTTCCTCGACGGCGGGCTCGGCGGCGGGCGCCGCCGGCGTGGCGGTGGCGGTGGCCTTCCTGGTGGTCACCGCCTTGGCCGCGACCGTCTTGGTGGCGGTGCGCTTGGCGGGACTCTTCGCTGCGACGCTCTTTCGGGTGCGCTTGGGCTCTGCGGCACTGACCATCAGCGTCACACCCTCTTCCTCGAGGATCTGGTTGAGGCTGCGCAGTACGTTCTTCCACTGAGTGGCCGGAATCTGGTCAGCTTCGAAGGCCCGACGCACGTCATCGCCGGCGATCTGCCCCTCAGCCTTTCCCCGCTCAATGAGCGCCATGACAGAGACGGACTCGGCGATCTCCGGCGGGAGCGTACGGGATGTGCTGGCCGACACGAACAACCTCTCGGAACGTTGGAAAACGGCTTCCGGCACCGTCCACAGGGGACAGGAGCCGACCGCCGGCTTGGGGATGGGCCGACGGCGCGGGCGGGGGCCGGGAAGATGCACAGCGCCGTGAACGGCGTCCGTATTCCCTCCGCGGCTGTCACCTCTTAGGTCATCGCGTTCTTCCCGCGAGCGTTACGCCCAATCTGCGTGGCCCGAGTCACACCCCGTAAGCGAATAAAAACGGTCAGACGCGGGCAGAGGCGGTCACCTCTGGTTGCGACCGGCCGCGCCGGTGGATCCACGGCCCGTTCGCGCCGTCGGACCCCGCGGGATCACGGAGGATCCCGCGGGGTCCGACGGGAGGCGGTTCACCGATCGGGCGCTGCCACAGGAGGGGGGTGGCACACCCGGCCGCGCCGCCCGCGGAACGCGGTCAGTGCTCGCGCGGGGCGGGCACCACCCGTTCCACCTCGGGGTGGACCGTGAGGAGTTGCCGCATCGCCGCCTCGGCCGCGGCCCCGTCACCGGTGGCGAGGGCGTCACAGATGCGGCTGTGGTGCGCCAGCGACGTCTCGTTCGGCCGGTCACAGCCCGTGACCGGGCCGCCCGAGACCTGGAGGGCCGCGGACACGATCCCGGAGAGGTGCTCCAGCATGCGGTTCCCCGCGATCTGGATGAGCAGCGAGTGGAACTCGGAGTCGGCGCGGGAGAAGGTGAGCGCGTCACCCTGGGCCATCGCGTGTCCCATGATCTCGACCATGTCGACGAGGCGCTGCTGGACCTCCTCGCGCCCGTGCCCGGCGGCGAGGCGGGCGGCGAGCGGCTCGATCGTCCAGCGCAGCTCGCTCAGCTCGCGGCGCTGGTCGTCCCGCTGCGGCCCGAAGGCCCGCCACTCGATGATGTCCGGGTCGAGGAGGTTCCAGTCGCTGACGGGGCGCACGCGGGTGCCGACGTTCGGGCGGGCGCTCACCAGGCCCTTGGCCTCCAGGACGCGGAGCGACTCGCGGACGACGGTGCGGGAGACCTCGAAGCGCTGGCCGATCTCCTCGGGCACCAGCGGGCGGTCGGCGCCCAGGTCTCCGGAGACGATCATCTGACCGAGCTGCTGGACGAGTTGGCCGTGCAGTCCGCGGCCGCGGTTGCCCGCGGCTCGTCGGCCCACACGGCCGAGCTCGGGGTCCGCGCCGTCCCAGGCAGGGGCCCCGACCCGGTCGACGGCGGGCGCCTCGGCATAGGGGTAGCGGTCGAGTTCGCCCGGGTTCGCGAGGCCGGAGTCAGCGGAGCGGGCGGCGGTCATCATGGTGTGCGCAAGGGTACTCACGCATCCTTTGTCGGCGCCGTCTCCAACTCCCTTGAGGTCTTTGGTGAAAAGCACACGAAAGGGTGATCGCTCACCCCGTCGCAATTGACGCCTTATCGGAAAGAAATGGGCGTTCTGCGGGGAGTTGTGCGCATGGCCGGATCAAGAGTTACGGACAGTCGTCACCGCACTCTGCTCCGCATCGTCGTGAGCACATACGCGCAGAGCAGAGCGGTCAGCGACAACGTCAGTGCGCCGCCGACCGGTTGGGAAATCACCCTGAGCGCGGTCTCCAGGTAGCGCTCTCCCCCGAAAGGCCACCGCGGCAGGAGAGCCTCTCGCAGCCGCGTGGGGAGTCCCGCCGCGGTCCGCACGGACGGTCCGTCCAGGAACCGGTGCACGACAGGTACGACGAGCAGGGGCACGGCGGCCACCGCGGCGAGCCCGGCCGTGGTGGACCGGAAGACCCCTGCGGCCAGAACGCCCGCCCAGGCACAGCCGACCACGAGCCCGAGCCAACTCGCACTCAGCGCGATCCAGTCGGCGGGAACCTGGGCGAGCTCCCGTCCGTAGACGAGATAGAGCACTTCGGCGTCGCAGCCGACGGTGAGAACGGCCAGCACCAGCGCGGTGACCGAGGCGACGAGCAGTTTCGCGGCGAGGAGCCCCAGCCGGCGGGGCACGGTGCCGTGGTCCGCTGCCAGGGCGGGGTGGCGGAACTCGTCGCCGAAGGCCAGCGCGCCGAGCAGTCCCGCGCCCAGCGCGGCGGGCGGCAGAGGCAGTTCCCGCGGCCACGCGGCCAGCAGGCGCGGCTGCGGGGTGTGCCCGATACGGGCGAGCACTACGGCGGTCACAGCGGACACGACGAGCACGACGGCCCCGGTGAGGAAACCGGTGCCGATCCCGGCGGCACGGCGGATCTCGTAACGGAGCGGGCGGAGGGGGCTGGGGGCGGGGCGGACGGAAATGGGGGGCGGCAGAGGGGGCAGAGCGTCGAGCGTGCGGGCCGCGCGGGAGTGGGCGGGGTGGAGCCCTCGGGGCGGCGAGGGCGGGAGCGTCGCCTTCTGCGGCGGGGCGGCGGCGTTGCCCGGTTCATCGGCCGTGAGGACCTCTGGGCGTTCATGTGGCTCGGTCGAGGGCTCATGCGGCTCGGTGGAGCGCTCGTGCGGCTCGGTGGAGCGCTCGTGCGGCTCGGTGGAGCGCTCGTGCGGCTCGATGGGGGGCTGGTGCGGCCCGGTGGAGGGGTCTGCCCGGCCGCGAGAGGGTGACGATTCGTCGGAGGCCGGCCCCCGGGTGTCCATGGTGGGGCGCGGCTCGAGTGTGGGTCTCGGTTCTGCTGCTGCGGCCGCCGGCAGAGGCGTGCTGAGGGACGGCTCCGGATCGCCGGTCCTGGGCGCAGCAATGATCCGGGGCGCGTCCGAGGTGTGCTCCGGTCCGACCGCGGCGTGTTCCGCCTCGACCGCGGCGTCTTCTACCTCGACTGCGGCAGGTTCTGCCGGACCTGCGCCCGCGCCGGGCCCCATGTCTCCGATTTCGTCGGCGAGTTGATGGACGACGATGCCGTTCCGGAAGGCGGTCTCGCCGATGTCCGCGCAGGTACTGCCATAGACGGAGAGGCGGTTGCCGCCCTCTCGTACGACTTCCACGGAGCGCTGCGAGGTGCGGGCGTGTTTGGCCAGGAGAGCCGCCAGGCGGGCCGCGTGCGGGCTGCGGACGGCGACACGGGGACGAAGGCGGGTGCGGGAGAACTCGGCGGCCTCCTGGTCGGCCACGAGCCTGCCCTGCTCCAGCGTGACGACCCGGTCGGCGGTGCGTGCGGCCTCCTTGGGGTCGGTCGTGGTGAACAGGACCGTGCCGCCCTGGGTGGCGTGGGCGCGGAGCATGCCGTGCAACCAGTTGGCCTCGCGGCTGGAGAGCCCGTCGGTGGGGTCGTCGAGGACGAGGGTGTGCGGGTCGGCCAGGAGGGCGCAGGCCAGGCCGAGGCGGCGGTCCATGCCGCGTGAGAGGGTGCCGAGGCGTTCGTCGCGCAGGCTCACGAGGCCGACCGTCTCCAGGACTTCGTCGGCACGCCGGACCGACACCCCCGCCGCGGCGCACAGCATGCGCAGATGCCCCCGGACGGTGCGGGCCGGGTGGCCCGGAACGTCGCCCAGCAGCACGCCGACCTCGCGTGAGGGGTGGGCGATGCGATGCAGGGGGCGGCCCCGGAAGTAGGTGACACCACGGCCCTGTTGGAGTTCGAGCATCAGTCTGAGGACTGTCGTCTTTCCGGCGCCCGGTGCTCCCAGCAGCGCGGTGACGCGGCCCGCTCGCGCCTCGAAGGAGACGTCGTCCGCTGCGGGCGGAAGCTTTTTGCGGGGATTGCTGGTCAGTCCGAAGGCCTGGATCACTCGAAGCAAGATAGCGCGCTATGTCCGGTTTTCCGGGCATCCCATGGGCTATCTCGGGTAGAGCGACGATGCCTTGTCGGGACCGCGGGCCGATCGCGTCGCGGACCCGGCGACGATCGCGCCCGCGCCGGGGCCGCCGGTCACACCTCGGGGCGCAGCATCGGGGGGTTGAGCAGGGTCGCGCCACCGGCACGGAAGAGCTGCGCGGGGCGGCCGCCCTGGCGTGTGGTCGTCCCACCGGTGGGGACGAGGAAGCCCGGGGTGCCCGTGACCTTGCGATGGAAGTTGCGCGGGTCGAGCGCCACGCCCCAGACCGCCTCGTAGACGCGGCGCAGCTCTCCGACGGTGAATTCGGGCGGGCAGAAGGCGGTGGCCAGCGACGAGTACTCGATCTTCGAACGAGCGCGCTCCACGCCGTCGGCCAGGATCTGCGCGTGGTCGAAGGCGAGCGGCGCTACCGGCTCGGCGTCACGCCCATAGCCGCCCTGCTGCAGTAGTTCCTCGACCGGGGCCCAGCGCGCGTTGCTGGCGTCCCCGCCGGCCCTTGGTGCGGGCAGGTCGGGAGCGAGGGCGAGGTGGGCGACACTGACGACCCGCATCCGGGGGTCCCGCTTGGGGTCGCCGTAGGTGGCGAGCTGCTCCAGATGAGCGCCGTTGTCCTGTGCGGGGACGGACGGGTCGTGGACACGCAGCCCCGTCTCCTCGGCCAGCTCGCGTGCCGCTGCCTGCGCGAGGTCCTCATCGGCCCGTACGAAGCCGCCGGGGAGCGCCCAGCGCCCCTGGAACGGCGGCTCCCCCCTGCGTACCGCCAGCGCGCACAGGGCATGGCGGCGCACGGTCAGCACGACCAGGTCCACGGTGACGGCAAAGGGCGGAAAGGCTGACGGGTCGTAGGGCATGCCGCGATCATAGTCGTCTGCCTGACGATAAACACTCCCTTCGGTGTCGCTTCGCCTACTGATCCACTTTGGTGCGGTACGGGCTCCGGTGTCTGTTCCCGATCATCCGGCGGTGGCCTGTCGCCCCAGGTCACACGCCCAGTTGCAACCCGTCGGCCGCCTCCTCGACCATGGCGAGGCCGAGCCGGCTGACCCGCACCGAGAACGGCGCGCCGGCCACCCTCAGCCCCATGAGGCCGATCTCGCCCAGAGGGGCGCTGCGCACAGGTCGCAGGGTGACCGTCCCGGCCGGGGCGTCGGGGCGGATGCCGGCCAGCGTGGTCAGCAGCAGGACCCCGGAAGCCGCCGAAGTGGCCGCCGGGCGGCAGGCCGCGGGATGCGGGAGAGGGGCGCTCCCCTCAGTGCGCTGTTCGCCCGCGTACATCTCGGGCAGGCGGTGGCCGAAGGCCTCGGCGGCCGACAGGACGCCGCGCAGCAGCGAACTCGCCTCCTTCTCGTAGCCGGCGGCGGCCAGCCCCGCGACGGCGAGTGCCGTCTCCTGGACCCGTACAGACCCGGCGCGGTGGCCGAACGGGTTGTATCCCGCTTCCTTCGCGCCCAGACCGCGCAGGCCCCAGCCCGAGTCCATGACCGGGCTGCCGAGCAGCCGGGCGAGGTGCTCCGTCTGGACCTTGTCGAGCAGACCGGGTGCCGGCGCGCCCCCGCCCAACAAGCCGGTGTCGAGCAGGTGCACGGCGGCCGCGCTCAGATGGGGCACGGGCCTGCCGTCCGGGGCACGGGCCACGGCAGGCCGACCGCCTCCGAGGTCGTCGACCCAGAAGTCCTTCCGGAAGGCGGCGCGTAATTCCTGCGCCCACTGCCGGAGCGCTGCCCCGCCCGTGCGTCCGCAGGCGTCCAGCAGATCGGCGCCGAGCAGTGCGGCGCGGTGGGCGTGGGCTTGCGTCTCGCAGCGGACCAGGCCGCCGTGATGCGGGTCGCGCAGGTAGGTGTCGTCACCCACGGTGGTCCGCAGCCACGTCAGGCAGCGCTCCGCGGCGGGCAGCAACTCCTCCGTCTCCTGCTCGGAGAGGCCCCAGCGGCGGGCCTCGGCGAGCAGCGCCGGGAAGAGCAGCGTGGCTTCGGTTCCGGTGCACTGCGGCGGAAGGTGCGGCCCGGCGTCCCGTCGCGGGCCGGGGATCATCCCGGACTGCTGTCCTCGTCCCGTGGCCTGGGTCCTGGCGAGGATCCGCAAGGTCCCCGCGGCCAGGCCGGTTCCGAGGGGCAGGACCATCCGGGCGGCGACGAGCGCGTCGGCGGGGGCCAGTCCGCAGCGCCAGGGTGCCCCGGCGGCGAGGTGGGTGTCGGCGGGGTTGGCGGCGTCGCGCAACAAGAGGGCCTGGAGGTCCTCGATGCTCGTCCGCAGCAGAGCGGGGACTCTGAGATCGTCGCCTTCCGCGCGCGCCCCGGCGAGAGGGCTGGTCGCCGCACGGCCCACGGCTCGCAGTGGCCCCGCGCCGTCCGGCCGCACCCGCAGTTCGACACTTCTGCTCCCGCCCGGCGGCAGGTCGAGCTCCCACCTCAGCAGCCCCGCCGAGGCCAGAGCGTCCGAGGGAGGCGGCGCGGCCGAGACGGACGCGTTGCCGGTGGCGCAGGACCAGCGCAGGCCGGAGTCGTGGACGCTGGCGGGAAGTTCGGGGCCCGCGCTGCCGGAGGCGATCGCCCCGAGGTCGGCCAGGTCCGTCCCCAGGGCCACCTCGACCGGCAGACGCAGCGGCCGGGGAGCCGCACTGTGCAGGGTGATCCGCTCGGTGCCGTCCGCGTACCTGTTCCGTTCCACGAGCACGTCCGGGTCGGGGCCGGCCTGCGGGGAGGTGCGGAGCGTCCCCACGAACCTGGCGCGGTCGGCCGTGGCCATCCGTGCCTGGACGGCGAGGGGTTCCCGTCCGGCAACGCGGACCTCGCACCGGGAGAGCACGCGTCGGCCTGCGCGATAGAACCCTTCCAGGCCCCGGCCGGTCATCTGCCCTGCCTCCGTCGAGATGGCCAGGCCGGGAAGGGCGACACAGATGAGCACGGTGTGGGCGGGTGGGAGGTCGGCGGACCAGCGCAGTCCGGGCACCGTGGCACCGCGGGGCAGGGGCGCCTGCCCTGTCGACGATGGCGGCCTGCCTTGGGGCGGGGGCAGCGCGGCCGAAGCGTGATCCGACGGGAGACCGGGGCGACGGCTCTGGGCAGCCCAGCGGGCAGGCGGACGGTTCGGGCCGGGCGGGTCGGGCGGTCGTGGGTCCGGGCTCGAGGGTGGTGAGTCGGGCGAGGCAGGGGCGACCGGCGAGGTGCCTCCAGGGAACCTGGGACCGTAACCGTCGACCCGGGCCGCCGGTCGCCGAGAGGCATCCTGGGCTCCCGGCCACGAAACGCCGGTCCCGGTCCGGTCACGACCTGGCCGGAGGAGCGGCGGGGGTGCGTCCCGGGAGGGGCGGTCGTCGGCGGCGGAGGGCGGAGTCGGCTGGTGCATGGGAAGGCTTCCTCTGCGCTCTGTGCGCCTCGATCGAGTTCGGCGCCGGTGCCGGAGGGCTCCGACGGGGCAGGGGCAGTGCGGCGTCACGGCCCGTCCAGCCGTTCCGCCACTCAGGTGAACGGCGTGGGCGTCCTCCGAGTCACGCCCGTCGCCCTGGCCCCTGCGCCTGGCATCCACCAGCCGGACACTCACTCCTCCCCCTCCCCACTGTGGTCGGGCTGCGCGTCTTGCTGACCCGTGTCTGCGCAGGGCATGGCCGCCTTGCGCACCGCGCGCGCATCTCGTGTGCGCGCACTCCTGGATCCCGCGGATCCCGTCGGCGTGGCCCGGCCGGGGCGCGTTTCGGCTTCCGCAGCACCGGCAGGGCGCGTGGTGCCCGACGGCGTACGCCGTCGGGATGCCCCCGTGCTCGGGGCACGGTCTGCCGCGCGGGCACGGGCAGGGGTGCCGCCGGACGCACCGGCGGTACGGGGCCGGCGTCGACGGCGTGAGGGCAACGTCGCGGGCGAAGGCTCGGAGTGCGACTCGGCGTGCGGCTCAGTGCGCGGTTCGAGATGCGGCTCGGAGTGCGACTCAGGGCGTGACTCGGGGCGCGGCTCGGGATGCGACTCAAGGCGCGGCTCGGAGTGCGGCTCCAACTCGGGCTGGGCTGTCTCTCGCCCGACGGCTTGGTCACCGTCCGCCCGAGTGACGGAGCCGTCCGAGCGTGATTGCGTTACGTCCGCCCGAGTGGCGGCGCCGTCCGAGCGCGATGCCGTTCCGTCCACCCCCGCTTCCGCGCCGTCGTTCACCACGCGCCCGCGGCCTTCGCGCTCCGCTCGCAGGCACGTGCGGATCGACTCCGGGTCGAGACCCTCGTTGCAGGCCTGGTGCAGCAGCCGGGCGAAGAGGTAGTCGGGGTCCGCGCCCAGGGCCATGGCGAGGGCTTCCCGGGCCTCCAGTTCGTCGCCGCTGGACCAGGCGACCCAGCCGGCGAGGGTGAGCGGTGCGGCGGCATGCTCGCCGTACGGCCCGACGCAGCGGCGGGCCAGGGTCCGCCACAGGCGGAGGGCGCGTGCGGCCTCGTCGCCCTCCATCCACTCGGCCGCTCGGTCACGGGTCGCGCGGTCCTGGAGGCCGAGGATCAACCGGGCGGCCTCGTCGTGCCCGAGCAGTTCGTCGTCGCGGAGATCCGCCAGGAGTGTGCCGGTGACCGGCTGTGCCTCGGCGAAACGGTCCAGGACCTTCCCGGCAAGTTCCAGCGTTTCGCCGGCCACCTCGGCGCGGCCCGCGTCGTCGAGGATCCTCGGGACCAGCGCCATGCTGGCGGTGTCCAGGGCGGCTTCCTGCTGGAGGGCGGCGGCGTTCTCCCAGGGTTGCAGCCGCGCCCGCAGCTCTCGCAGTGTGCCGCGCACCTGGATCCCGGCATAGGTGGCCGCGGCCGCCAGCACCGACGTACCGGGCAGGCCCATGGTGGCTCCTTCGCGCGGGCAGCAGGCCGCGTTGTCACAGCAGTACGACCAGTAGCGGCCCTCCGAGATGCACAACGCCTCGACCACCACCACGTCCAGGGATCCGCACTCGACGCGCAGCCTGTGGGCCAGGGGCCTCAGCCGCTCCATCACCTGCTGCCCGGACTGGCCCTTCTCCGGTTCCTGGCACAGGAAGGCGACCATCGACTCGGGGCGGACCCCTCGGCGCTCGCTGCCTTTCACCAAACCGTGGGCCAGTTGCCTGGCCGCGGACGGCCAGTCGTCCGGGTTCGAGGGGATGCCCAGCCGGGCCCGGCCTCCGAACCGCCCGCGCCCGTCCCTGTCGTGCAGGGCTACCAGGACGATGCTGTCCTCGGGGCGGTATCCGAGGAGGTACGGCAGGGCGTCGGCCAGTTCGGCCGGGGTGCGCAGGGTGACCTGGTGCTCGCCGCCATGGCCGTCGTACGGGGGGCCAGGGACGTACGGCCCGGCCGCGTCGCTCCCCCGCGTCAGGTGTCCGCCCTCCTCATGCCCGCCACGCGCCTCAGGCCCGGTGATGTCGCCGTTTTCGGAGGATCCAGTCGCTTCGCTGTGATTCGTCATGCGGAGACGATCTCGCGGAATCCAGACCTCCGCTTGAACCTGTGGATAAGTCCGATCAGGGACACGTCATCAAAGGTCAGCGCGGTGTCCGATCGCGCGGTCCAGCGCTCCGGCTGTCAGTGCCGTCCTGTTGTATGGAACGCATGGAGCACACGAGCAACGCGGATCTCAGGGCGGCGGCCGACGCGGTCCTCGCCCGTCTCGTCGGGGACGTCTCGGGAACGGCCCGGCTGCGCGAGGACCAGTGGCGGGCGATCGAGGCGCTGGTCGCCGACAGACGCCGTGCCCTGGTCGTCCAGCGCACGGGGTGGGGCAAGTCCGCGGTGTACTTCGTGGCGACCTCGCTGCTGCGGGCACAGGGCAGCGGTCCGACCGTGATCGTGTCCCCGCTGCTCGCGCTCATGCGGAACCAGGTCGAGGCAGCGGCCCGGGCCGGCATCCACGCCCGGACGATCAACTCCGCCAACACCGAGGAGTGGGAGGCCGTCCAGGACGAGATCGCCGCGGGCCAGGTCGACGTCCTGCTCGTGAGCCCCGAGCGGCTCAACAACCCGGACTTCCGGGACCAGGTGCTGCCCCGGCTCGCGGCCGCCACCGGACTCCTGGTGGTGGACGAGGCCCACTGCATCTCCGACTGGGGCCACGACTTCCGGCCGGACTACCGCCGGCTGCGGACGATGCTCGCCGACCTCCCGCCCGGTGTGCCGGTGCTCGCGACGACGGCCACGGCCAACGCGCGCGTGACGGCCGACGTCGCGGAGCAGCTCGGCACCGGCGGCGGCTCGGACGCCCTCGTGCTGCGAGGCCCGCTGGACCGGGACAGCCTCAGCCTGAGCGTGCTGCGCCTGTCGGACGCCGCGCACCGGATGGCGTGGCTCGCCGAGCACCTGGACGAACTGCCGGGGTCCGGGATCATCTACACGCTCACCGTGGCCGCCGCCGAGGAGGTCACCGCGTTCCTCCGGCAGCGCGGGCACACGGTCGCGTCGTACACGGGCAAGACGGAGAACGCCGACCGTCAGCAGGCCGAGGAGGACTTGCTCGCCAACAAGGTGAAGGCGCTGGTCGCCACGTCCGCGCTCGGCATGGGCTTCGACAAGCCCGACCTGGGCTTCGTGGTGCACCTCGGCTCGCCCTCCTCCCCCATCGCCTACTACCAGCAGGTCGGACGCGCGGGACGCGGCGTGGAGCACGCCGAAGTACTTCTGCTCCCGGGCAAGGAGGACGAGGCCATCTGGAAGTACTTCGCGTCGCTCGCCTTCCCCTCGGAAGACCTGGTGCGCCGCACGCTGGACGTCCTCGCGCACGCCGAGAAACCCCTGTCTCTGCCCGCCCTGGAGCCCCTCGTGGAGCTGCGCCGCTCCCGCCTGGAGACCATGCTCAAGGTCCTCGACGTGGACGGGGCGGTCAAGCGGGTCAAGGGCGGCTGGATCGCGACCGGACAGCCGTGGACGTACGACGCCGAGCGCTATGCGTGGGTGGCGCGTCAGCGCGAGGCCGAGCAGCAGGCCATGCGCGCGTACGCGTCGACGGCGGACTGCCGCATGGAGTTCCTGCAGCGCCAGCTGGACGACGAGGCCGCCAAGCCGTGCGGCCGCTGCGACAACTGCGCGGGCCCGCGCTTCGCGGCGGACACGTCCGAGGAGGCGCTCGACGCCGCTCGCGTGGACCTGGGGCGGGCCGGTGTGGAGGTGGAGCCCCGCCGGATGTGGCCCACCGGTCTGCCGGCGATCGGTGTGGACCTCAAGGGACGCATCCCGGTCGGCGAACAGGCCGCACTGGGGCGGGCGTTGGGACGGCTGTCGGACATCGGCTGGGGAAACTGGCTGCGGCCCATGTTCGCGCCCCAGGCCCCTGACGAATCCGTGCCGGACGACGTGGCGAAGGCAGTGGTGGAGGTGCTGGCCGACTGGGCCAAGGGCCCCGGAGGCTGGGCTGCGGGCGGACCGGACGCCCAGCCCCGCCCGGTCGGCGTCGTCACGGTCGCCTCCCGGAGCCGGCCCCGGCTGATCCACTCCCTCGGGGCGCACATCGCGGAAGTCGGCCGGCTGCCGCTGCTGGGCACCATCGAGTACACGGGCGACGCGCACCCGGGTTCCCGGAGCAACAGCGCCCAGCGCCTCAAGGCGCTCGACGGGGCCCTGGTCGTGCCGCCCGCCCTGGCCTCCGCCCTCGCCGGGTCCGGCGGGCCGGTCCTTCTCGTGGACGACTACACGGAGACCGGCTGGACCCTCGCCGTCGCGGCCCGCATGCTCCGACGGTCCGGTGCCCAGGGGGTGTTGCCGCTGGTGCTGGCCGTGCAAGGGTGACGACATGGCCGGGGCTAGGCCGACGCCGCCACGACGGTCTCTTTCGACCGGCCGCGGGCGCCCGGCCTCCCCAGCTGGAGGCCATCCCTCGCGCTCCCGCCAGCCGACGCCCTGCCGGATACAGGCGCAGGTGCCGGCCTGGTACGGGACACCGGCCGCCCGCCCGCTGGCGCAAGACTCTGGACGTCGCACGCCCCCATGGCGTACGAACGTGTCGTGCTCGAACGCCCCATGGGTGGCCCGGCAGCGCACGGGGTGGGGATATTAGCCGCGCATCATCTGATAACGGTCGGCTGCCTCAATTGCTCGTTGCCGCATTCAAGTTCGACAGGAAGAATTGAGGTCCGCTCCCGCACGGAACGCCCGCTCCTCCGGCTGGGCTTCGCTGCGGTGCGCGCTCCCAGGAATCCGACCCCGCCCGCAGTGTGGGCGCGTAGCCGAAGGGAGGACCGTGACCTTCGGATTCGCTCCGGCCTCGGCAGCGGCGTCGACGTCCGCCGCTTCCGCCAACCGCTTGCTCGAACCCGCGGAATGGGCCGCCGCCGGGATCCCGCTGCTGCGTAACCCCCGTGAGGTGGTGAGCGGACTCCACGCCCGGCATCATCCGCAGCCGGCGACCGCTGTCATCGCCGTGCTCGACCCGGACGAGCGGCTGCGGGCGAGCGCCTCGTTCGTCCGCCGCCCGGCCCCGGCCGACGGCTGGATGTTCCGCAACGTGCTGCTGGCGCAGCTCCGCCGGGTGATCCCGCACGATCTTCGACGCCGCACCCCGGTGCGCACCGCGGTGCTGCTCTACTGCCGTGAGGGCGACGCCCGTTGGACGGAGGAGGACGGCGCCTGGATGTGGGGGCTGCGCGACGCCTGCACCCTGCACGGGCTGCGCTGCGGGGCGTACATCACCTTGACCCGTGACGGCTGGCAGGTCCTCGGCGAGGGGCGCGGCGGACGCCGCCCTCACTCGGCCTCGGCACCGGAGCCGTTCGACACCTCGGAGGCACCGCCACCGCTGCCGCGCACCGGTGGCGCCGCCTCCGAGATCCTGCGCCGAGCGGCGGCGGCACGCTGAGGGCCTGAGGGCCGGGCGGCGGCACGCTGAGGCTCAGAACGAGCCGTTCCAGCCGTTCCAGCCGTTCCACGACACGAACCGAGGCCCCGCCCAGTAGGCGTACGCACCCCCGATTGCGGCCGGGCGCTGGCGCGGCGAGCGCCCCGAGCATCACCAGCAGCTTGGCCCGACGGTCGTGTGCGGCCGCGCCCAGCACTTCCGGGTGACACGGAGCGACGGCCGTCGTGACCGCCTCGAGCGTCACCCCGGCCCAGACGCACCTGGCCTGGGGCCGACTCGACCAGCCGCTCTCACACGCCTGCGGAGCGGAACCTGACCGAGTCCGCGCGTGCGCCGACCCGCCCGGGACGGCGGGACGCACTCCTCGAACCCCGCCGAGTCACGCAGCCCCTGGCACCACCCGTCGGGCACGCCGAACCGCCCGCCGTGCGGAACCACCGAAGCGGCACCGAGTCAACTCCCAGCGCCCTGAAGGGCGCTGTGGAACCGGCTCAGACGCCGGCGCCCAGCACCGAGTTGATCCGCTGCGGATCACCGCAGACGATCAGCAGGGCACCGGCCCGGGAATGGGCCAGGGACAGGGCGCTCGCGGCTGCGGCCTCGGAACCGCCATTAACGGCGACCACGACCACGGGGCGCGACGCGGCACGGGCCGCGACGGTGGCGTCCGTGTAGAAGACGTCGTCTCCGGCGTCGTGCTGGGCCCAGTAGGAGGTTTCACCGAAGGACAGCTCGTGGGTGGCCCACGGATGCTGTTCGCCGGTCGTGATCACCAGGACGTCACCGGGCGCGCGACCGGAGTCCAGCAGCAGGTCCACGGCCTCCTCGGCGGCGTCGAGGGCCCCCTCGACGGAAGCCGGGATCAGCTGGATCTGCGGGGCGGCAGCAGCGGCGGCACCCGACGGAGCGGGCTTGGGGGCCACCTCTCGCGGCGTACGTTGCACCGGCGGCGTCGGCCGGACAGGGCCGGGACGACCGGGACGCGACGGAGCCGCGGGACGGGGGCCGGGTACGGGGCGGGGGGTCGGCGCGGTGCGGCCGCTGGCCGGAGTGGCGCGGGGACCCTGGGCACTCTCGTGAATCTGAGGCTCCTCGGGAATGAGAGGCATGGGTTGATATTTATCAAACGTTGGTACGACCCGCGTCGGCGGGTGGCGCATGCGTGGGAACGAAACCGTCAGAAATCGAAGCCGAGCTGACCCTCGATCTCCGGAACGCTTCCGTCCGTACAGCTGCGGACCTTCTTGAGGTGCCGCCACTGGGGCAGCGCATCAAGATACGCCCACGACAACCGGTGGTAGGGGGTGGGCCCCCGCTCCGCCAGTGCGGCCTTGTGCACGGGTGATGGATACCCGGCGTTGTCCGCAAAACCGAAGTCTGCATGGTCGATACCCAGTTCGGCCATCATTTTGTCGCGCTGAACCTTGGCGATCACCGAGGCCGCGGCGACCGCCACGCACGACTGATCACCCTTGATCACCGTACGGACCCGCCAGGGGGCACCGAGATAGTCGTGCTTGCCGTCGAGGATGACCGCGTCGGGCCGTACGGGCAGAGCGTCCAGAGCACGCCCCGCCGCGAGCCGCAGCGCGGCCGTCATCCCCAGGTCGTCTATCTCCTCCGGGGAGGCATGCCCGAGGGCGTACGACGTCACCCACTTGTGCAGTTCCTCGGCGAGTTCGGTGCGCCTCTTGATGGTGAGGAGCTTCGAGTCCGTGAGGCCCTCGGGCGGTCGGCGGAGTCCGGTGATCGCCGCGCAGACGGTGACAGGGCCGGCCCAGGCACCGCGCCCCACCTCATCGACACCTGCAACGATCTTCGCTCCGGTCGTGGCTCGAAGGGAGCGCTCGACGGTGTGAGTAGGCGGTTCGTACGGCATGGCGCCCCTAGGTTACGCCGCCCGGAACCGCCCGCGACACCCCGGCCTCCCCGGGCGGGGTCACGGCCCTCGCCAACCCCTCTCAGGCGCCGCTCGGCCGAAGCAGCGGAACCATCAACTGGTCGATCATCTCCTCGACTTCCTGGTCCTGCCATTCACAGCCGCACATCTTGGACCGGTACATCATCATCGCCGGGATGGCGTCGAAGACGTACCCGTTCGCGGCATCCGGACGCACTTCACCTCGCCCGATCCCACGCTCGACCACCTCCCGGAGCATCCTGATGGTGGGCTCCACGACACCGTCGAAGATCACGGCGTGGAATCGCTCTGCCTGCGTCGTGTCGCATTCGTGAATCACGGAGCGAAGCGCGAACCCGGGCCGGGAGAACATCGCGTCGCGCGCCCTCAGGCACAGCGTCAAGAGGTCCTCGCGCACGCTCCCCTCGTCGGGTGCCTCGTCGAAGTGCGGCAGTCCGGCACGCAGGGCATCGGCGACGAGGTCCTCCTTGGACGGCCAGCGTCGGTAGACCGCGGCCTTGCCGGTCTGGGCGCCAGCGGCGACGCCCTCCATGGTCAGGCCGTTCCAGCCGACGGTGCTGAGTTGATCCAGCGCGGCGTCGAGGATCGCGCGTTCGAGCACCGCGCCACGGCGGCGTGCGGCCGTCTGAGCGGGGGCATCCGCCCAGCTCGGGGTAACCATCGGACTCTCTCCAGGGAGCAGCGGAAGCGGATTTTCCGGGGACGGGGGACGTGCCGGACGGCAGCGACGGGGATGTGCCGAACGACGACGCTGACAGTGAACGCTTGCGTTCACTGTCGGGGACTCACTACCGTGGGCGCGACAGTGAACGCGAGCGTTCACTAAGGCATTCGTGGGGGACCCATAGTGACAACCTCTCCATTGCTCCAGAACCAGAAGCCGGGTGCGGCCCGCCGGGAGGGGCATCCCGGCATTGCACTCACCGTCATCGCGGCCTGCCAACTCATGGTCGTACTCGACGCGACGATTGTGAACATCGCGCTCCCGCACATTCAAGACGCGCTCGAGTTCAGCACCACCGACCTCACCTGGGTCGTCAGCTCCTACACCCTCACCTTCGGCGGCCTGCTGCTCCTCGGCGGCCGCGCCGGTGACATCCTCGGCCGGCGCCGGGTCTTCATGACCGGCATCCTGCTCTTCACCCTCGCCTCGCTGCTCGGTGGGCTCGCCCAGGAGCCCTGGCAGTTGCTGGCCGCACGGGTCCTGCAGGGCGTGGGAGGCGCGATTGCCTCGCCCACGTCGCTGGCGCTCATCACCACCACGTTCCCCGAGGGGCCGGAACGCAACCGGGCCTTCGGCGTCTTCGCCGCCGTGTCCGCCGGAGGCGGCGCCATCGGCCTGCTCGCCGGCGGCATGCTCACCGAGTGGCTCGACTGGCGCTGGGTGCTCTTCGTGAACGTGCCGATCGGCGTACTGATCGCCGTGCTCACACCGCTCTACATAGGCGAGTCCGAACGGCACTCCGGCCGCTTCGACATAGCGGGCGCCGTGACCTCCACGGCGGGCATGGCTTCCCTCGTCTACGGCTTCATCCGGGCGGCGGACGAGGGGTGGCGGGACAGTCTCACCATCGGTTCCTTCGGCGCCGCGGTGGTCCTGCTGCTGGCCTTCGGGTTCATCGAGTCGCGGGCCAAGGAGCCGATCACTCCGCTGCGGATGTTCGCCGACCGGAACCGCTCGGGCACGTACGTGATCATGCTGAGCCTGGCCGCGGCCATGTTCGGGATGTTCTTCTACATCGTGCTGTTCGTGCAGAACGTGCTCGGGTACAGCCCGATCGAGGCAGGGCTCGCCTTCCTGCCCGTGACGGTCGTCATCGCGCTCGGGGCGGGACTGTCGCAGCGGTTCCTGCCGGTGCTGGGACCCAAGCCGTTCATGGTCGCGGGCTCGACCCTCGCGATGCTCGGGCTGGCCTGGCAGGCGCTGATCAGCTCCGACAGCTCGTACGCCGGCGGGGTCCTCGGACCGATGCTGGTGTTCGGCTTCGGCATGGGCCTGAACTTCGTGACGCTGACGCTCACGGCCGTCTCCGGTGTCGCCCAGCACGAGGCGGGCGCCGCGTCCGGGTTGCTCAACACCACACAGCAGGTGGGCGGATCGCTGGGTCTGGCCATCCTCACGACGGTCTTCGGTACCGCGACCAGGGACGAGGCGGAGAAGCAGCTTCCGCAGTTCATGGCCGAGGGCTCCGCCGAGCAGAAGGCGGAGTTCGCCAGGACCCATCAGCTGCCTGCGCCGTGGGGGCACGAGGTGCTGGCCCAGGGCATCGCCACGGCCTTCATCCCGGCCGCCGCGATGGCCGTCCTCGCTCTGGTCACCGCCTGGCTGGTGATCAGGGTCCGCAAGAGCGACCTGGAGGCACTGGCCGGTTCGGCCGGGCCGGGGCTCGGCTGACGCGAGGACGTCACGAGGCAGCTGCGACGGCTCACCGGCGGGCGGGGCGCATGCCTGCCGGCGACCGTCGGGCCGGCGAGCCTCCGGCCGCGGGCGGCCGGACCGGCCCCGGGGGACAAATCGCGAGGGTCCCGCCACCCGCGCACGCCTTCCCGCACGGTGTGCGCAAGCACCCCACCAGCGGATCAGGACAGCGAGCAGGACTTCCATGACCACCCCCTTGCGCTCCCGCACGTCCCCGCGGTCCGCGTGAGCCCGTGGCGGCCCACACAGCGGATGCCAGGAGAACGAGCAGCCGGTCACGGAGAGTTCCCGGAGTGCACGGAGAGTTTCGACCGCTATGCCGCCGTGGGCACCCAGTCGGGGAGCGGCTCCGTCCGCTCCACCCACTCGGCGGGCGGCGCCCCCGCCTTCCCCGAGGCGATCACACCGCCCACGATGGCGCAGGTGGTGTCGACGTCACCACCGACCTGGGCCGTCGTCCAGAACGCCTGCTCATAGTCGCCGAGGCTCCTCGCGGCCGACCAGAGGGCGAAGGGCACCGTGTCATGGGCGGTCGTGCGGCGCCCGCAGCCCAGCACGGCCGCGACCGTGGCCGGGTCGCCGTAGTCGAGCATGTCCCGGGCCCGGCGCAGCCCCGCGCCGACCGCGCTCTTCCGCGGCACCAGCTCGATGACCCCGTCGAGGAGAGCCCCGGCGCCCGGCGGTCCGCCCGGCGCGGCGACGAACGCGGCAGCCGCGGCGACAGCCATGGCGCCGACGACGGCCTCGCGATGCTGGTGGGTGGGGTAGGCCGAAATCTCCGCCTGGTGGGTCGCCTGTTCCGGGTCGTCCGCGTACCAGGCGCCCAGCGGGGCGATCCGCATCGCGGCGCCGTTGCCCCAGGACCCCTGCCCCTTGAAAAGCCCGGCGGCGAGCTCCCGCCAGTCGCCGCCCTCACGGATCAGCCGCAGGAGACGGTTGACCGCGGGACCGTAGCCCCGGTCGAAATCGTGGTGCTCGGCGAGGGAACGAGCCAGGGCGTCCTGGTCGATGCGGTGGTGGGCGGCCAGGACGGCGACGACGGAACCCGCCATTTCCGTGTCGTCGGTCCACTGCCACGGTCCGGACGGCACCTCGCGCCGCTTCAGCAGCGGGTAGTTCACCGGCACGAAGTACTGGGAGCCCAGGGCGTCCCCCACGGACAGTCCGAGCAGGGCGGCCAGGGCGCGGTCCAGGCGCGCGTCGCGGGAGGAGTCAGCGGTCATCGCCCTGCCACTCTATCCGGTGATCTCGTACGGCTCGGGATCTCGCCAGCGGTCGAACGGCCGGTCAAGCGTGTACTTCCCGTCGTCTCCCAGAACGAGCATCCGCACCTCGCCGTTCCCCGGGTTCGACAGCGACTCGAACTCGGCGACCGTCCAGTGGAACCACCGCATGCAGAACAGCCGCATGGCCAGGCCGTGGGTCACGATCAGCACGTTCGGCGGGTGGTCGGGGTCCTCGAAGCTGCGGAACAGGCTCTCCAGGAATCCGCCGACCCGGTCATAGACGTCGGCGCCGGACTCGCCCTGGGCGAAGCGGTAGAAGAAGTGGCCGTACGCGTCGCGGTAGGCCTTCTGGAGACGGACCTCGTCCCGGTCCTGCCAGTTGCCCCAGTCCTGCTCGCGCAGCCGGGGCTCCTCGCGGACCCGTATGAGCCCGGGGTCGAGGCGGAAGGCCCGCAGCGTCTCGTGCGTACGGCGGTACGGGGAGACGTAGACGCTGACGCGCTCGTCGCCGAACAGTTCGCGCAACCGGGCGCCGGTCTCCGCCGCCTGCCGCCGGCCGCGCTCGGTCAGCGCCAGGGCGTGGTCGGGTTCACGCTCGTACACGGAGTCATCAACATTGCCCGTTGACTCGCCGTGCCGGACAAGGACGATGCGCCGTGGTCGTGCCATGCCAAAACCCTAGATCGGGTGAGGGTCCGACGAGCACACGTACCGCACCCTTAGAGCGTAGGTCACACAGATCCTGCACCACAGGCCACACATGTCGCACACTCATTCGAGCAAAAACCATCTGTAGAGCGCATTCGCGACAAGCCCCTCGGGATCACACGGAATCACACCGTCCAGCTCGGCTCCATGTCCACGACGTCCCCGGTGAGTGCCGCCACGTCCGCCTCCGTCTGAGCCCTCAGGGCGAGCCGTTCCACGCGTTCGGTGCGGTACTTGCCGTGCTCTGCGGCCGAGCGCCACATCGACAGCACCAGGAACTCGTGCCCCGGCGCCTCGCCGAACAGCCCGCGCACCATCCCCGGCGAGCCGGCCATGGCGGGATTCCAGACCTTCTCCTGCATCAGCACGAAGTGCTCCGCCCGCTCCTCGTGGACCCGGCACAGCGCCACCCGCAGCAGGTCGGCGTCCGCGAAGCGCGGTTCGAAGCCCGTCTTCACGTCGAAGCGGTAGTCGAAGAGTCTGACCTGCGCGTCCTTGAAGGTGCCCGACTGGGCCGACGCGAGCCGGTCATGGGACCGCGCCATGAAGGAGTCGTAGAAGGCACGGCTCTCCCAGAACGCGAAGATGTGTGCCACGTCCGGCCGCCCCCGGCTCCAGCCACCCCCCTGCCCGCGAAACCCCGGCTCCCCCAGAAGCCCCGCCCACTTCCGCTGCCCCCGCTCGAAACCGCGGCGGTCCACCACGGTGCAGCGAATCCACTTGACCAGCACCGCGCCATGGTAAGGCCACGGAGCGTGGCGCCGGTCACTCTCGGCTGGACCGCATCCCCACGCGCGCACCTGCGCGCGTGGCAGGATGGACAAACAGTCGTGAGTGCCCGGCAGTTGGGGCGAACGGGCGGGTCGGTACGGGGAAGGGGACTTGAGTGGACGGGCTCAACAAGGGACTTCGCAAGGTGGAGATCGCGGTGCGGTGGGATCCCAGTCCGGCGGGACAGCCGTCCACCGACCTGGACCTCGTCGCGGCGACCTATCCGGCGGACGATCCGCACGGCGATCCCGCCTACGTGGTGCACTTCGACAGCCGCTCCCCCGACGGCACCATCTACCTCAACCGGGACAGCAAGGACGGCCAGGGCTTCGGCTACGACGAGGTCATGACGCTGGAGCTCGACCGGCTCGACGGCCGGTACGCGCGCGTGGTGGTCGGCGTCGTCATCCAGCAGCGCCCTGCGGAGAGGACCTTCGTCAGCGTGGTCAACCCCGGCCTGCGCATCCGCGAGGGATACGACGTCCTCGCCGAGGACGACTTCGGCGGCGTCCTGGGAGCGACGGCGGCGATCGTCGCGGAGTTCACGCGGGACGGCTCCGGCCCGTGGGCCTTCCGGGCGGGCCTGCGTGGCTTCGAGGGCGACCCGGTGTCCTTCACGAGGACGATGGGCGCGGCGCACCGCCCGTAAGCCCTGCGCCGCTGACGACAAGCCGCGAAGCACAAGTCGGGCACGACGAGAGGGGCACCGTCCGTGGACGGTGCCCCTCTGTCAGCTAGCTGCTCAGGCGCTCGGCATCAGCTGCAGCCGCTGGTCGAGCCGCAGCCCTCGCAGATGTAGCAGGAACCGGCGCGCTGCATCTTCGTACCGCAGGAGAAGCACAGCGGGGCGTCGGCCTGGATGCCCAGCTGCATCTCGACCAGTTCGGCACTGGTGTGGGCCTGCTGCGGGGCGGGCTTGGTCGCCTCGTCGTTCTTCGGCGCGGTGACGGCCTTCAGCTCCTGGGCCCGCGGCGCCGACTGGGCCAGGCCCTCCACGTCGACCTCGTCCTCGTTCGGCTCGTACGAGCCGGTCTCCAGGTGACGCTGACGCTCCTCGGCGGAGTGGATGCCGAGCGCGGACCGCGTCTCGAAGGGCAGGAAGTCCAGCGCCAGGCGGCGGAAGATGTAGTCGACGATCGACTGCGCCATCCGCACGTCCGGGTCGTCCGTCATACCGGCCGGCTCGAAGCGCATGTTCGTGAACTTCGAGACGTACGTCTCCAGGGGCACGCCGTACTGGAGGCCGACGGAGACCGCGATGGAGAAGGCGTCCATCATGCCCGCGAGGGTCGAGCCCTGCTTGGACATCTTCAGGAAGACCTCGCCGAGACCGTCGTCCGGGTAGGAGTTGGCGGTCATGTAGCCCTCGGCGCCGCCGACGGTGAAGGACGTGGTGATGCCGGGACGTCCCTTCGGGAGGCGCTTGCGGACCGGGCGGTACTCGACGACCTTCTCGACCTTGGTCTCGACGACTGCGGGCTCCTCGGCCTTCTTCTCCTCCTTCTTCTTGGCGGAGAGCGGCTGGCCGACCTTGCAGTTGTCGCGGTAGATCGCGAGGGCCTTGACGCCGAGCTTCCATGCCTCGAAGTAGATCTCCTCGACCTCCTCGACGGTCGCCGACTCCGGCATGTTGACCGTCTTGGAGATGGCGCCGGAGATCCAGGGCTGGATCGCGGCCATCATGCGGACGTGACCCATCGGGGAGATGGCCCGCTCGCCCATGGCGCAGTCGAACACCTCGTAGTGCTCGGGCTTGAGACCGGGGGCGTCGATCACATTGCCGTGCTCGGCGATGTGGGCGACGATCGCCTCGATCTGCTCTTCCAGATAGCCCAGGCGGCGCAGGGCCTGCGGGACGGTGCCGTTGACGATCTGCATCGAGCCGCCGCCGACCAGCTTCTTGAACTTGACCAGCGCGAGGTCGGGCTCGACACCGGTGGTGTCGCAGGACATCGCGAGGCCGATGGTGCCGGTCGGGGCGAGCACGGAAGCCTGCGAGTTACGGAAACCGTTCTTCTCACCGATGCGCAGTACGTCGCCCCAGGCCTCGCTGGCGGCGGCCCACACCGGGGTGTCCAGGTCGTCCATGCGGACGGCCTTGTCGTTGGCGTCCGAGTGCTGCTTCATGACGCGCTTGTGGGCGTCGGCGTTGCGGGCGTAGCCGTCGTACGGGCCGACGACCGCGGCCAGTTCGGCGGAGCGGCGGTACGCCGTACCGGTCATCAGGGAGGTGATGGCGCCGGCGAGGGCGCGGCCGCCGTCGGAGTCGTACGCGTGGCCGGTGGCCATCAGCAGGGCGCCGAGGTTGGCGTAGCCGATGCCCAACTGGCGGAACGCGCGCGTGTTCTCGCCGATCTTCTGGGTCGGGAAGTCCGCGAAGCAGATGGAGATGTCCATCGCGGTGATGACGAGCTCGACGACCTTCTGGAAGCGCTCGGCCTCGAAGGACTGGTTGCCCTTGCCGTCGTCCTTCAGGAACTTCATCAGGTTCAGCGAGGCCAGGTTGCAGGACGTGTTGTCCAGGTGCATGTACTCGCTGCACGGGTTCGACGCGGTGATCCGGCCGGACTCGGGGCAGGTGTGCCAGTTGTTGATGGTGTCGTCGTACTGGATGCCGGGGTCGGCGCAGGCCCAGGCGGCCTCGGCGATCTTGCGGAAGAGTGCCTTGGCGTCGACCTCCTCGATGACCTCGCCGGTCATCCGGCCGCGCAGCCCGAACTGACCGCCCTGCTCGACCGCCGTCATGAACTCGTCGTTCACACGGACGGAGTTGTTGGCGTTCTGGTACTGGACGGACGTGATGTCGTCGCCGCCCAGGTCCATGTCGAAGCCCGCGTCGCGCAGGACGCGGATCTTCTCCTCTTCCTTGACCTTGGTCTCGATGAAGTCCTCGATGTCCGGGTGGTCGACGTCGAGGACGACCATCTTGGCGGCGCGGCGGGTGGCGCCACCGGACTTGATCGTTCCTGCGGAGGCGTCGGCTCCGCGCATGAAGGAGACGGGACCGGAGGCGTTGCCACCGGAGGACAGCAGCTCCTTGGAGGAGCGGATCCGGGAGAGGTTCAGGCCGGCGCCGGAGCCGCCCTTGAAGATCATGCCCTCTTCCTTGTACCAGTCGAGGATCGACTCCATGGAGTCGTCGACGGACAGGATGAAGCAGGCGGAGACCTGCTGGGGCTGCTTGGTGCCGACGTTGAACCAGACGGGGCTGTTGAAGCTGAAGATCTGGTGCAGGAGGGCGTACGCCAGCTCGTGCTCGAAGATCTCGGCGTCGGCGGGCGAGGCGAAGTACTTGTGGTCCTCTCCGGCCTTCCGGTACGTCTTCACGATGCGGTCGATCAGCTGCTTCAGGCTGGTCTCGCGCTGCGGGGTGCCCACGGCACCGCGGAAGTACTTGCTGGTGACGATGTTGACCGCGTTCACCGACCAGAAGTCGGGGAACTCGACGCCGCGCTGCTCGAAGTTGACCGAGCCGTCGCGCCAGTTGGTCATGACGACGTCACGGCTTTCCCAGGCCACCTCGTCATAGGGGTGGACCCCAGGGGTGGTGTGGATGCGCTCGACACGCAGGCCCTTGCTCGCCTTGGTGCTCCTGGCGCGGGAACTCCGTGCCGGACCGCTCGCCGTCTCTGTCATGCCGCCTCCCTGTACGGGCGAAAACGCCCTGAAGTGCCCCGTTGTTCCCGTGGCACGGTGTTCTGTCTGGTGTTGCGGGCACTCACTCACATCGCCCGCAACAGGTCTTCACATCGCCGCCGCCCGGCCGGGCCCGGAGCTGCCGTCCGGGTCCGGCCCGCCGGTCAGTCGGCGGCGCCTGCGGGCTCGGGGACCTGTGCCGTCCCTCCGGGCCCGCGGTCGTCTTCCTGGCTCCCCGCGGCCGTGTCCTCGCGGTCGCCGTCGTCCGCGTCGGGGTCGTCCGCGTCGGGGCGTCCCGTCTCTTCTCTGAGCTCCGCGATGGCCGCCTCGAAGTCCTCGAGCGAGTCGAACGCCCGGTAGACGGAGGCGAAGCGCAGATAGGCGACGAGGTCGAGCTCCTGCAGCGGGCCGAGTATGGCCAGCCCCACGTCGTGGGTGGTCAGCTCGGCGCTTCCGGTGGCCCGCACCGCCTCCTCGACCCGCTGCCCGAGCTGGGCGAGCGCGTCCTCGGTGACGGGCCGCCCCTGGCACGCCTTGCGGACACCGTTGATGATCTTCGTGCGACTGAAGGGCTCGGTGACCCCGGACCGCTTCACCACCATGAGCGAGCACGTCTCCACGGTCGTGAAACGACGGGAGCAGTCAGGGCACTGGCGGCGCCTGCGGATCGACGTGCCGTCGTCGGTCGTACGACTGTCGACCACACGGCTGTCGGGGTGCCTGCAGAAGGGGCAGTGCATGAACTCCAACCCTCCTCACAGCAGACTCGATAGCCTCGTGGGCCTCTTTCGCCTCACGAAGCAGCCCCAAGCATAGGCGATGACCATGGGCGCCAAGACCCGGGGGACCACAACTTCTGGGCTGCTGCTGCAATCCAACCACTACATGTGGGGATTGGCTCATACATCGACGCAGTGCGCGCGTGTCGCGCGAGGAGGCGCAGGTAGCGCGCGGCGGACGAAGTCGCACGGTCCGCGTACACCTTCCGGGGTGCCGCCACCCACGCCATCATCCGGGCGCGCCCACACCCCTTCGTGCACAGCAGTATCGCTACGGCACATGCGGAGATACCGTGGGCGCCGCGAGGAGGGGACGTGGGACTCCCGCACAGATGAGCACTGGCCCCGGGGCAGGGGGATGCCGGATGGCAGACTGGGGCAACAGTCCGCGAGGCGATCACCCCGGCGGTGAAGAGTACAGCAATGGGCCCTTTTGCCCGCCAGGCGGCGCGCCTGCCAATACACCCGGACACATGATCGCGTCCGATGATTCGCGTTTTTTCACTCGAACGTGTGTTTGGCGCAACCTTTCGAAAGCAACTACCGTTGGCTAGCAGGGAGACCATCGAGAGGGGCCGACGTGACCACCACCGCAGACAGTGCCGCCATCACTGCCCAGGACCGCTCCCAGGGCCGACTGGAGCCGGTGCATGCGATGAACGAAGCCACGAACCCTGAGGGGCACAAGCGCTCCCTGCCGGGCCGACCTCCCGGCATCCGGGCGGACAGCTCGGGCCTCACCGACCGCCAGCGCCGCGTGATCGAGGTCATCAGGGACTCCGTGCAGCGGCGTGGCTACCCGCCGTCCATGCGCGAGATCGGCCAGGCAGTCGGCCTCTCCAGCACCTCTTCCGTGGCACACCAGCTGATGGCACTGGAGCGCAAGGGCTTCCTGCGCCGCGACCCGCACCGCCCGCGTGCCTACGAGGTGCGCGGTTCCGACCAGGCCGCCTCGGTGCAGCCCACGGACACCGCGGGCAAGCCGGCCGCGTCCTACGTCCCGCTGGTCGGCCGCATCGCCGCCGGTGGCCCGATCCTCGCCGAGGAATCCGTCGAGGACGTGTTCCCCCTCCCCCGCCAGCTCGTCGGCGACGGTGAGCTGTTCGTCCTGAAGGTCGTCGGCGACTCCATGATCGAGGCCGCGATCTGCGACGGCGACTGGGTCACGGTGCGCCGCCAGCCGGTCGCCGAGAACGGCGACATCGTGGCCGCCATGCTCGACGGGGAAGCCACCGTCAAGCGCTTCAAGCGCGAGGACGGCCATGTCTGGCTGCTGCCGCACAACGCGGCGTACGAGCCGATCCCCGGCGACGACGCGACCATCCTCGGCAAGGTGGTGGCCGTACTGCGCCGCGTCTGACGCGCGACCTCTGCCGCCGCGCGCCGCGTCGGGCGGGCCCCAGTCGGCCCGCCCCCTGACCGGACCCCGGAACCCCTGCGCCGGTTCCGGGGTCCTGCGCTGTCCGGGCGGGCCTGTGCCCCGGGGCGCCCCGCCTTCAGGGTCGGTCTGCGCCTCGCCGCCGCCGACCGACTCCGAGGCTCATCCGGCTTCCGCCTGTTTCGCCGCAGCGTCGATCGCCGCCAGCGACTTCCGCACCTGGTTACGGTCCGTCGTGAACCAGAAGTCGGGCAGTGACGCCTTGAGATAGCCGCCGTAACGGGCCGTCGCCAGACGCTGGTCCAGGACGGCGACCACGCCGCGGTCACCCGACGCCCGTACGAGGCGGCCGGCGCCCTGGGCCATCAGGAGGGCGGCATGGGTCGCGGCGACCGCCATGAAGCCGTTGCCGCCCGCCTCCTCCACGGCCTTCTGGCGAGCGCTCATCAGGGGGTCGTCCGGGCGCGGGAACGGGATCTTGTCCATGACGACCAGCTGGCAACTAGGCCCAGGCACGTCCACGCCCTGCCACAGCGACAGTGTGCCGAAGAGGCAGGTCTTCGGGTCGGCCGCGAAGTTCTTGATGAGCTCACCGAGCGTCTCCTCCCCTTGGAGGAGGATCGGGTATTCAGGGATCCGGGAGCGCAGTTCCTCGGCGGCCACCTGGGCGCCGCGCATGGAGGAGAACAGGCCCAGGGTGCGGCCGCCGGCCGCCTGGATCAGCTCCGTGAGCTCGTCGAGCATGTCCGCACGGTCGCCGTCCCGCGCCGGACGCGCCAGGTGCTTGGCGACGTACAGGATGCCCTGCTTGCGGTAGTCGAACGGCGAGCCGACGTCGATGCCCTTCCACTGCGGGACGTCATCGCCCTCGGTGCCCTCGGGAGCGAGACCCAGCGAGGCGCCGACGCCGTTGAAGTCGCCGCCCAGCTTGAGCGTCGCGGACGTCAGGACCACGGAGCGGTCGGCGAAGAGCTTCTCCCGCAGCAGCCCCGAGACGGACATCGGGGCGACGCGCAGGGAGGCACCGAAGCGGTCGTGGCGCTCGTACCAGACGACGTCCCATTCGGAGCCGTTCGTGATCCGCTCCGCCACGTCGTGCACGTTCTCCACGGAGGCCAGGGCCTGTTTGCGGACCGCGTCCTCGTCCTGGACGGACTTGTCGCGGGTCGTGCCGATCGCGGAGATGACCGTGCGGCACGCGTCGCGCAGCGCCATGAGCGCGTACGAGAGGTCCTCGGGGATCTCCTCCAGACGGCCCGGCAGCGCCAGCTCCATCAGCCGTTCGAAACCCTCGGCGGCGGTCTGGAGCTGGTCGGCGGCCTTCTCGTTGGCGAGTTTCGCGGCGCGGCGCACCGCGCGGTTGACCTGGCCGGGGGTGAGCTCGCCGGTGGCGACACCGGTGACACGGGAGACGAGTTCATGGGCCTCGTCGACGATCAGCACCTCATGCTGCGGCAGGACAGGGGCGCCCTCGATCGCGTCGATCGCGAGCAGCGCGTGGTTCGTGACGACGACCTCGGAGAGCTTGGCCCGCTCGCGGGCCATCTCGGCGAAGCACTCCGCGCCGTAGGCGCACTTCGACGCCCCCAGGCACTCTCGCGACGACACCGACACCTGGGCCCAGGCCCGGTCCGAGATACCGGGCGTGAGGTCGTCACGGTCGCCGGTCTCCGTCTCGTCGGCCCAGTCACGCACCCGCAGCAGGTCCTGACCCAGCTTGCTGGTGGGCGCGGCCGCCTCGAACTGGTCGAACAGGCCCTCCTCCTCGTCCTGCGGAACACCCTCGTGCAGGCGGTGCAGACACAGGTAGTTCGACCGGCCCTTGAGCATCGCGAACTCCGGGCGGCGGCGCAGCAGGGGGTGCAGCGACTCGACCGTTCTCGGCAGGTCGCGTTCCACCAGCTGGCGCTGCAGGGCCAAGGTGGCGGTCGCGACGACCACACGCTCCCCGTGCGCGAGCGCGGGCACCAGGTAGCCCAGCGACTTGCCGGTACCGGTGCCGGCCTGGACCAGCAGGTGGGAGCCGTCGTCGATCGCCTCCGCGACGGCTTCGGCCATGGCCACCTGGCCGGGGCGCTCCGTACCGCCGACGGCAGTGACGGCAGCGTGCAGGAGTTCGGGGAGTGAGGGCTTCGTCATAGCGCGACCACCCTACGACCCGGCACTGACAAACGGGCGATCAAGGCGGGGACAGGGGACGGGATCAAGACCGTGGACTCCTCGATGGTGGTGGGGACGGGTGGGCGGACAGGTGGCCGGGCCTGTGGTTCGCGCGAGATGTGCGGGGACAGTTGAGCGGGAGGGCGTCCTCCTCGGAGATGCGGTGGTTTCGCAAGCGGCTCGAAAAATCGAGGTAGAGATTCGTGCGGTCGGCGGGAACTGCCGCGACGCCGCCCGCGTTCAATGAGTGATGACGCGGTGACACAGCGCTACAACAGATGCCGGAGGGCCCGGTCTCGGACCATGAGGGCGGCCCGCTTGGCGGGCAGGTCGACCTCGGCGGAGAACCGGAAGCCGGCGGTCAGGAAGGCAGCGATGGAGGGGGTGTTGCGAATGTCGGGTTCCGCGATGACGCGTGCACAGGAGGGCCGCCGCGCCAGAACCAGATCCGCCACGGCCCTGAGCAGCAGACCGCCGACGCCACGCCCCCGGTCGGCGACCGCCCCCACCAGGAGATGCACTCCCGTGTCGTGAGGCCGGACAGGATAGTGACGGGCCAGCGGGTCCAGATCCGCCCGGTAGATCTCCCAGTAGCTCATGGGCGTGCCGTCCAGCACCCCGATGCACGGCACGCTGCGCCCGTCGCCGGCGAGCTGGGCCCGCAGGTGGTCCTCGGTCACGCCCTGCGGTCCGGAGAGCTCCCAGAACGCCGCGGTGGCGGGGTCGTTCATCCAGCGGCTGATGAGCGGCAGATCCCGTTCCACACGCACGGGGACGAGGTGGAAGACGCCCACGGTTGTCTCGGCCGGCCCCCAGTCGGCGACGCGGTCCAGGAGGTCGTCGTGGTGCCGGAGGGCTGGGCGGACGGACAGGTGCCGGTGCGGGGTGCCTGAGGCGGAGGGCTGTGCGGTGCCCTGGTCCCACCGCCGTGCTCTGTGGCCGTCCGGCTCCTCACCCGCGATGAGGGCGAGGAGTTCGTCCGGGAGCCGCAGATCCATGGTGTCCTCGCCGTGCTCGCCCGTACGGGGATCCGTGCCGGTGCTGGGCCCGACCGCATCGGCGGGCTCAACGGCGGGCGCGATACCGCCTGCGGCCATGACACGGGCGGCGGTGTCGGTTTCGCCACGTGTACGGGTTTCGCCACCGGTATCGGTAGCGGTACCGGCCGTCGGATCGGCGGGTAGATCGGCGGGCAGCACCAAGCGCTCCTCTCAGAAAAGGACTGGGGCATCTCCTCGGCGAGGAAGGAGGTCGGTTGCCGTCAAGGACGGTCAGGCTGGTCAGGGTGGTCAGGAATGCAGGGGGTTGGCGATGGTGACGTAGACGGACTGGGTGTCGACCGGGCCGACGAGTTCGTCCAGGCCGTGCAGCCGGGTCAGCAGGTTGGCCTTGCAGCGCAGGACGGGTGAGTCGAGCAACAGGGCGGGCAGCGAGGTGCGCAACCTGGCCGGACCGGAGGCGGCCCGTACGAGGAAACCGCGGAAGGCGGCGAGCAGCAGCCGTTCGTCGGCCAGTTGCTGGGATCCGAATGCGCCGATGAGGCCGAGCACGTTGTTGACGGCGAGGTAGTACGCGAGGCGCTCGTCGATGACCTCGTCGCAGACGAACGTGTCGCTCTGCTCACCGACTCCGGGCAGCCGGGCGTCGAGGTCCGCGCGCCGCGACTCCCGGAAGTAGTAGCCCTGGTTGTCGCGGTAGCGGCCGCCCGTGGGCCAGCCGTCGGCGTCCAGCAGGAGCAGGGTGTTCTGCTGGTGGGCCTCCAGGGCGATGCCGGCCTCGCCATCCAGCCACAGGACGGGGCGCACGACGTGTTCGAGGTAGCGCAGGAACCACTCGGCGGCTACGGCTCCACCAGGGCGGCCGGTCCTGCGGGCGAGGCCGGTGACGACCTCGCCCAGCCGGGACGACAGGAAGGGGGCCGGACGGTCAGGGGAGCACGGGCGCGGCGAGACGAGGCCGGCGATGCAGGAGACGTCGTCGGCAGGGCTGAACGGGTTGTGGCGGATCACCACGTCCAGCCCGGGCAACGGGGCACCGTCGGGGCCGTCGACAGCGAGCCAGGCCGGGTCGCGCACAATGTCGAAGTCCGGATGCACGGCGCGCCACTGCTGCGCGAGGCCGCCGCGGAGCAGGCGGTGGACCTCGACACCGCGGTGGAGTTCCTTGCGGAGGTTGTCGCGGCGGGAGTTGGTGATGCGCAGGCCCAGCGACAGTTTGAGCATCGCGGGGGCGCCGGAGCGGTAGACGGTGCGTACGGAGGAGGTGGGGTGCCAGGGAGTGCCGTGGGGGCCGAGGTCGCGGAGCAGTCCGCTGTCCAGCAGGGCGGCTGTCTCGGGGCGGTGCCGGACTTCGTGCGCCTGCCAGGGGTGCAGGGGCAGTGGGACGTAGCCGTCCGGCAGCGGCAGTCCGGTCCCGGCCAGGCGTGCGGTGAGCCGGGGTGCGGCGACAGGGCGGCCGCGTTCGGTCCAGGAGGAGTCGGTGGCGAGGACGGACGGGGCGACGGCCATCCAGTGCAGGGGAAAGGAGCCGCGCAGTTCGGGTGAGTACCGCCGGGCTTCGGCCTCGGAGAGTCCTTCACGACTCTTCGGGGCCGGGTGCAGGGGGTGTCCGAGGACGAGTGCCTGTTCGGCGGCCAGGAAGAGGTCGGGGGCGTCGGCCGGGTGTTCCCGGCGGTCGCGGACGAACGTGGCGACTCGGCGGTGTGAGTCGGCGACCTTCGCGACGAGGTCGGTGACCTCGCCGGCGGCCGGGTCCGAGTCGGAGTCCGACTCGGCCGGGAGACCGGTCGGGTGGGTGTCGCCGGTGCCGGAAGGGCGGGCGGCCGCCACCCGCGCCTGGTCCCTGGCCGGAAGACTGGCCGCGCGGGCATCGCGGGTATCACTGACGTCGGACGCGCACGACGGCCCGGTCACCGCCCGAGTCCTGGACGAAGTGAGCGCCTCCCTGCCAAGCAGGGCGGCGACCGTGGCGGCGTCGGCCGGCGGGGCGTGGTCGCAGGCGTCGGCCAGACGAGGAAGGCCGAAACGGTGCCAGCCCGTCGGGGACCAGTAGCGGACCGGCGCGAGGAGGGTGGTGCCGCTGGCGGGAAGGGGGATGCGGAGAAGGCCGTCGGTGGGGGCTGGCAGGCCGGTCTCACGGGTCCAGCAGCGCAGCAGGTTCTCCGTGGCTGCCGCCTGGGCGGCGACGTCCGGGTCGGGGTGGTCCAGGAGGTCGGGGCTGGCGCCGGCACCCCTGCCCTCGGGGGGAGGCGCCGCAGACCCCTGGCGGGGAACCGCGGAGGCCACCGACGTCTCCGGCGTCCGGGCGTCGAAGGGGCCTGCTCCCCGCGTCGCGGCATGGGCGTCGAGCTCAGGGGTGGCGTTCAAGTCGGTTACCTCGTGGGGTGGTTCCTGATCGTGCGGTCGGGGTCTGCGCGCCGAAGGGTCGCGACCTGGTGCAGCATGGGGAGCGCGAAGTCTCATGACGCGGTCGCTCATGCGTGAACTCGCGCGGAGAAGAAGCTCACTCGCGGATGCCGCGCGGCTGCCGCAGGACCTCACGGCACCGAGCCGCGGCGCGGACGGCGTCGGTCAGCCGGTCCAGCACGGCGACCGCCTGTTCGTCGGTGATCGTCAGGGGCGGCAGCAGTCGTACGACGCTCGCGTAACGACCGCCGAGTCCGACGATGAGGCCGCGCCGCAGGCACTCCCGCTGAACTTCGGCCGCCAGGTCGGGGGCGGCGGGACGCGGCCGGCGCAAGGCGTCCGCCATCACCGGCGGATCCCCTTCACCGTCTCCCTCAGCCCCGGCCAGTCGCCCGGCTCCCAGCTCCCTCTCCGAATCCCCCGGACCCTCCGAATCCACCAGACCCTCCGGATCCACCAGCTCGACGCCGATCATCAGTCCCCGCCCCCGGACATCCCCCACGCACGGGAACTCCTGGGTCAGCTCCTGGAGTTGGGCGAGCATGCGAGCGCCGAGTGTCGCCGCGCGCTCGGCGAGACGGTTCTCCCGGACGTGGGCGAGGGTCGCCGTGCCGGCGGCCATGGCGAGCTGGTTGCCACGGAAGGAGCCGGCGTGGGCGCCGGGTTCCCAGGTGTCGAGGTCGTCGCGGTAGACGACGACGGCCAGCGGCAGGCTGCCCCCGATGGCCTTGGAGAGGACCATCACGTCGGGGGTCACGCCGCTGTGGTCGACGGCCCAGAAGGCGCCGGTCCGTCCGACGCCCGTGTGGACCTCGTCGACGATCAGCGGGACGGACCGGTCGGCCGTGAGCTGTCGCATGCGCCGCAGCCAGGCGTCCGGTGCGGGGATCACCCCGCCCTCGCTCTGGACGGGCTCGACGATCATCCCCGCGGGGAGCGGCACGCCGGAGCCGGGGTCGTCGAGCACGGATTCGGTCCAGCGGGCGGCGAGGTCGGCCCCGCGTTCGCCTCCGACGCCGAAGGGGCAGCGGTAGTCCTGCGGGTAGGGCAGGCGGACGATCTGGTCGGGGGCGTCGGCGGACGCGGCGAGCGGCTCGGGGCCCCTGCCGTGGCCGGCGCCGGTGAAGGTGACGAGGCCGGTCCGCCCGGTCGCCGTGCGCACGAGTTGGCGGGCGGTCTCCATGGCGTCGCTGCCGGCCGGTCCGCAGAACCGCACGCGGGCCCGGCCGGCGAGCTCCGGCGGCAGGGTGTGGAACAGCTCGGTGATGAAGGCGTCCTTGACGGGGGTGGCGAGGTCGAGGACGTTCAGGGGCGCGCCGGAGTCGAGGACCTTGCGGATGGCGTCCAGCACGACCGGGTGGTTGTGCCCGAGGGCGAGCGTGCCGTCGCCCGAGAGGCAGTCCAGGTAGCGGCGGCCGTCCGCGCCCTCGATGGTGAGCCCCCGCGCCCGTACCGGCACGATCGGCAGGGCCCGGGCGTAGGTCCGGGCCGCGGACTCGCGCGCGGACTGGCGGCGCAGGATTCCCTCGTGCGCGGAGCGCGCACCGGGTGCGGTGTCGTCGACGGCACCGTCATGGAGGCCCTTCACCGGCACCCGCCCCACAGTGGCCTCCTGCGACGCGCATCCCCCCTGGGTGGATTCCGCCACGACTTCCCTGACCTCCCACTGGGCACGGGCACAGAAGGGCCGCGTACGGACAGCAGGACCCCCACCGCTACCAACCCCGGACCGCTCACGCGGTTACGGGTTGCCTCAAGATCCTTTCCGTGACGGAACTGTTGCTGTTCCGTCGGGCCTCCCCCACAGCCAGCCCATAGGGTGTGGTGCCGTTCCCGGACGCGGTGAGTCGGCCCGAAGTCCCCGTGCAGCGGTGGAAACGACGACCGAAGCGCCGGTTTCGTCCATGTTCGTCAATGTCAGGGGGAGTCAGATCATGCGATCCACACGGCCGTCGTCCACCACCAGCCGAGGGGGGAGGGCGCGCCGCAGGAACTCCCCCGTGCTGGCCGCCCTGGCGCTCACCTCGGCGCTCGCGCTGACCGCCACCGCGTGTGAGTCGGGGGACGTTGCGGCGGGCGGGGAAGCCTCCGCGTCCGCCACCGCCTCCGACGACGGCAAGCTCAGGATCCCGGACGACATCAGGGACCGGCTCCGTGAGCACGGGATCGACATCGACAAGTGGAAGAACGGCGCCTGGAAGAACTGGGACCGCGACGACTGGCTGCGCGAGGCCCACGAGTACATCAACCCCATCATCGAGGGGCTGTGGGACCCGGACCGCATGCGCGAGGCCGAGGAGCCCGACCAGGGCGTCGACGACAGCGACCTCTCGGGTGACCAGGGCGTCACCGACCCGACGCCCGAGCCGGTCGAGGCGCAGGCGGTGCCGCCGTCGTACCACGCCGCCGTTCCCACGGCCGGGAAGGTGTTCTTCGACTCCCCCAAGGGCTCGGCCGTCTGCTCGGCGACGGTGGTGCAGGACCCGGCCCACCCGGGCAAGTCCAACCTGGTGTGGACGGCGGGGCACTGTGTGCACGCGGGCAAGAAGGGCGGCTGGTACCGCAACATCGCGTTCGTGCCGTCGTACAACGACGACGGCAAGTCGGTCGCGGAGCTGGAGAACGCCACCCGCGAGGACGTCGCGCCGTACGGCGTCTGGTGGGGTGACTGGGCGCAGACCTCGGACCAGTGGATCGAGCAGGGCGGTTCGACGGGCGGGGACGGCGCTCCGTACGACTTCGCGGTGATCCACGTGACGCCGGAGAAGGGCAGCGGCGGCAAGTCCCTGGAGGAGACGGTCGGTTCGGCGCTGCCGGTGGACTTCAAGGCTCCCTCCGTGCCGAAGGTCGGCAGTGTCACGGCGATCGGCTACCCGGCCGCGCCTCCGTACGACGGGCAGAAGCTGTACCGGTGCCAGGACCGGCCCGGCCGGCTGTCGGTCACCGCGTCGGATCCGACGATGTACCGCATCGGCTGCACCATGACCGGCGGTTCGTCGGGCGGCGGCTGGGTCGCGGCGGGCGCGGACGGCAAGCCGGCGCTGGTGTCCAACACCTCGATCGGCCCGGTGACGTCGGGCTGGCTGGCCGGACCGCGGCTGGGTGAGGCCGCGAAGGGCGTGTACGACTCGGTGAGCGAGAAGTTCGCGGGCCGGTGAGCGCGGGCTGAACACCACGGCGGCCGATGAGCGCCGGTTGAACCCCTCGGCGGGCCGGGTAGCGCCTGCCGGGCGTGTCGCGGTGGGACGGCGCCCGGCGCATCGGCAACGCGCCGGGCGCCCTCGTGCGGGAACGCGCCCGGCGCCTCACACCGGCGTCACGCCCGGCACCCTCTGAACGCCCCCCGGCTCACGGAAACCTTCACCACGCCACCGCGGTTCACCCTCAACTCCACGGGCATAGTGGGGTGTCGCGCCGGGCCTCCGAGCCCCGACGGCACGCGCATGCCATGCGCACGCTGCAGCCCGTGCACATGCAGCACCCATACACACGCAGTACCCATGCATACGCAGCACTCATGCATACGCAGCACTGGATACACACGCACCAACGGGGGTCATCGCACCATGCGTTCCACACGTACGCCCGCGGCACCGAGGCGCGGGCGGCGTACCGCGTTCGCCGCGACCGGGCTCGTCGCAGCCCTGGCGCTCACCGCCACCGCCTGCGGCGGTTCGGCGGACCCGGCGAGCGACAAGCCCGACGCCACCAGCTCGCAGGCCGCCGCGGACCGCGGCGGCAAGGTACGGATCCCGGCCGACCTCGCGGGCAAGCTCAAGGAGCACGGCATCGACGTCGACCGGTGGAAGGACGGCGGCTGGAAGGACTGGGACAAGGACAAGTGGCTCAGCGAGGCCAAGGACTTCGTCAACCCGGTGATCGAGGGCCTCTGGAAGCCGGACCGGATGCGGTCCGCCGAGGAGGCGAACAAGACGGTCACGACGAAGGACGCGTCCGCCGGCCAGGGCGTCAGCGACCCGGACCCGGCACCCGTCCAGGCACAGGCCGAGAAGACGCCGTACCACCGCAACGCGGCGCCGGTCGGGAAGGTCTTCTTCGACTCCCCCGACGGCCCGGCGGTCTGCTCGGGCACGGTCGTCAAGGACGTCAACCACCCCGGCAAGTCCAACCTGGTGTGGACGGCGGGCCACTGCGTGCACGCCGGCGGCAACGGCGGCTGGTACCGCAACATCATGTTCGTCCCGGCCTACAACGACCTCGGCAAGTCCGAGGCCGAGCTGAGCAACGCGAACCCGGCCGAGATCGCCCCGTACGGCAATTGGTGGGCGGACTGGGCGTCGACCTCGAACCAGTGGATCCAGGGTGGTTCGGAGACCGGCGGTGACGGCGCCGCCTACGACTACGCCGTGCTCCACGTGAAGCCCGAGCAGGGCGCGAAGTCCCTGGAGGAGACGGTCGGCGCCGCGCTGGACGTGGACTTCTCCGCCCCGTCCGCCGCCGAGGCGGCCGAGATGGGCGCCTGGGGCTACCCGGCCGCGCCGCCCTACAACGGCCTGAAGATGTTCAAGTGCGTGGACGTCCCCGGCCGGTTCTCGCTCTCCCCGGCCCTGCCGACGATGTACCGCATCGGCTGCACGATGACCGGCGGTTCGTCCGGCGGCGGCTGGTTCCGGGTGATGGACGGCAAATCCGTGCTGGTCTCCAACACCTCGATCGGCCCGGCCGACAACAGCTGGCTGGCGGGCCCGCAGCTGGGCCGGGACGCCGAGGCGCTGTACCAGAACATGAGCAGGACGTACGGCGGTCGCTGACCGGAACGTGCCGAAGGCCCGCCCCCTGCGGACAGGGAGCGGGCCTTCTCACATCAGGCCGCGAACGTCAGAGCGCGGGTGCCGGAACGTACGGCGTGAGCTCCGCCGCCAGTTCCTCGTGGACCCGCACCTTGAGCAGGGTGCCCTCCGGGGTGTGCTCCTCGGAGATCACGTCGCCCTCGTCGTGGGCACGGGCGACCAGCTTGCCGTGCGTGTACGGCACGAGCGCCTCGATCTCGACGGACGGGCGGGGCAGCTCGTTGTCGATGAGAGCGAGCAGCTGGTCGATGTTCCGGCCGGTGCGGGCCGAGACGGCGATGGAGCGCTTCTCGACGCGCAGCAGCCGCTGGAGCGTCAGCGGGTCGGCCGCGTCCGCCTTGTTGATCACGACGATCTCGGGTACGTCGGTGGCGCCGACGTCCCTGATCACCTCGCGCACGGCGGCCAGCTGCTCCTCCGGGTTCGGGTGCGAACCGTCCACCACGTGCAGGATCAGGTCGGACTCGCCGACCTCCTCCATCGTGGAGCGGAACGCCTCGACCAAGTGGTGCGGCAGGTGGCGGACGAAGCCGACCGTGTCGGCCAGCGTGTACAGCCGTCCGCTCGGGGTCTCGGCCCGGCGCACGGTCGGGTCGAGGGTCGCGAACAGGGCGTTCTCGACCAGCACGCCCGCGCCCGTGAGGCGGTTGAGCAGGGAGGACTTGCCCGCGTTGGTGTAGCCCGCGATGGCCACGGACGGCACCTTGTGGCGCTTGCGCTCCTGACGCTTGATCTCGCGGCCGGTCTTCATCTCCGCGATCTCCCGGCGCATCTTCGCCATCTTCTCGCGGATCCGCCGCCGGTCCGTCTCGATCTTGGTCTCACCGGGACCACGGGTGGCGAGGCCGCCGCCCTTGCCGCCGCCCATCTGCCGGGACAGCGACTGACCCCAGCCGCGCAGCCTCGGCAGCATGTACTGCATCTGCGCGAGCGCGACCTGCGCCTTGCCCTCCCGGGACTTGGCGTGCTGGGCGAAGATGTCCAGGATCAGGGCCGTACGGTCGATGACCTTGACCTTGACGACGTCTTCGAGGTGGATGAGCTGGCCCGGGCTGAGCTCACCGTCGCAGATGACGGTGTCCGCGCCCGTCTCGATGACGACGTCCCGCAGCTCCTCGGCCTTGCCGGAGCCGATGTACGTGGCCGCGTCGGGCTTGTCGCGGCGCTGGATCACACCGTCGAGCACCAGCGCGCCCGCCGTCTCCGCGAGGGCGGCGAGCTCCGCGAGGGAGTTCTCCGCGTCCTGCACGGTCCCCGTGGTCCAGACGCCGACGAGGACGACCCGCTCCAGGCGGAGCTGGCGGTACTCGACCTCGGTGACGTCCTCGAGCTCGGTGGAGAGGCCCGCCACGCGGCGCAGAGCCGCGCGGTCGGAGCGGTCGAACTGGTCGCCGTCCCGCTCTCCGTCGATCTCGTGGCTCCAGGCGACGTCCTCTTCCATCAGGGCATCGGCCCGAAGACCCTCGGGGTGGCTGTGCGCGAAGCGCTTGGTGTCCTGGGAAGGGGAAGAAGAGGAGGTCATTGGATCCTTACGTAGCTGGGAAACCGTTGGGGGCGACGGAGCGCTCGGAGCCGTTCCGTCACTGTCGTCAACGCACGAGCCGTCCGGGAGATTCCCGGCGCTCGGTGCCGCGCCGACCTCAAGATGGTCGCACGGCACGGGGCGTCTCGTCACCGGGTTATCGGGCCGCGGCTCCCACCGGTACGGCCGCGGCCGGCTTCGCGGGTGTCTCCGGCTTCCACTCCGGGTGCCCCGGCATCGGCGGGGTCCGCTCGCCGTACAGCCAGCCCTGGAAGAAGGCGTCGAGGTCGCGCCCGGAGATTTCGGCGGCGAGCCGGACGAAGTCCTCGGTCGTGGCGTTGTCGTCCTGGTGGCGGCCGACCCAGGCGCGTTGCAGGCGTTCGAAGGCCGGGCGGCCGATCTCCTGGCGCAGGGCGTACAGGACGAGCGCGGCGCCGTCGTAGACGTTGGGCCGGAAGATGCCGGTCTTGCGGCCGGGCTCGGGGGCCTTGGGGGCGGCGGGCGGTCCGCCGGCGGCGCGCCAGCGGTCGGACGCGCCGTACGCGGCCTTCATGCGGTCCCGCATCGGCTTGCCGGCCTGTTCCTCGGCGTAGAGCGCCTCGTACCAGGTGGCGTGGCCCTCGCTGAGCCACAGGTCGGACCAGGTGCGGGGGGTGACGCTGTCGCCGAACCACTGGTGGGCCAGCTCGTGGACCATGATCGACTCGACGTACCAGGCGGGGTAGGCGGGCTCGGTGAAGAGTTCCCGCTCGAAGAGGGAGAGCGTCTGGGTCTCCAGTTCGAAGCCGGTGGAGACGTCGGCCATGAGGAGGCCGTACGTCTCGAAGGGGTAGCGGCCGACCTTGCTCTCCATCCAGGCGAGCTGGCCGGGGGTCTTCTCCAGCCAGGGTTCGAGGGCCTTGCGGTACCGGGTCGGTACGACGTCCCGTACGGGCAGGGCGTGCGGGCCGGTGCGGTGCAGCACCGTGGAGCGGCCGATGGAGACCTGGGCGAGTTCGGTGGCCATGGGGTGCTGCGTGCGGTACGTCCACGTGGTCGAGCCGCCGGACCGGTCGACGCCGGCGGGCAGGCCGTTGGCCACGGCCGTGTGGCCGTCGGGCGCGGTGACCCGGATGGTGAACATCGCCTTGTCGGAGGGATGGTCGTTGCAGGGGAACACCAGGTGCGCGGCGTCGGCCTGGTTCGCCATGGCGAGGCCGTCCGCCGTGCGCACCCAGCCGCCCTCGCGGCCCTTGGCCGGCACGGGGTCGCTGGTGTGGCGCACGGTGATCCGCATCCAGTTGCCGTCCGACACGGAGTCCTCGGGCGTGATCACCAGGTCCTCGCCGGCGGTGCGGTACGCGGCGGGCTCGCCGTCTAGCTCGATCGAGTGGACGGTGCCGTGGGCGAAGTCCAGGTTGATCCGGTCCAGGTCGGCGGTGGTCCAGGCGTCGATGGTGGTGACGGCGCGCAGCGGCTCGCTGTTGTTGCCGGGGTACGTGAAGGCGAGGTCGTACGACGCGACGTCGTAGCCGGGGTTGCCGAGGTGCGGGAAGAGGCGGTCGCCGACGCCGAGGGGGACGGCGGGGGCGCTCGCGGCGACGAGGCTGACGGAGACGGCCGAGGCGAGCAATGCGGCGGCCGTCCGGCGCCGGCGCGTGGGGGTGGCGGCCTGGCTGTGGGGGGTCGGGAGCATGCCCCACGGCTATCAGCGCGCGCGTGCGCGGCACGGACGACGCGCGCCCGGCCCACCCGAACCGGGGACCGGGGCCTGCGCCGCCTGCCGCCTCAGCCGCCCTGGGGCTGCGGCTGCGCGCGGCTCACGTCGTAGACCCCGGCCACGTTGCGCATGGCGCGCATCAGGGCGGGCAGGTGGGCCGCGTCCGGGAGCTCCACGGTGTACGTGTGGCGCACCTGCTGCTGGGTCGGGGGCTCGACGGTCGCGGAGACGATCTCGGCGCCTTCGAGGGCCATGGCCTCGGTGAGATCCGCGAGCAGATGGGGACGGACGAACGATTCGGCGACGAGCGTGACCCGGCACTCGGTGGCCTCCCCCCAGCGCACGCCGATCTCCGCACGCCCCCCGTCCCGCATGCGCGCCACCGCGGAGCACTCGGCGCGGTGCACGGTGACCGCTCCCCCGCGTACGGCGAAGCCGGTGATCTCGTCGGGCGGTACGGGAGTGCAGCAGCGGGCGAGCCGGACGGCCGCGCCGGGCCGGTCCGTGAGGACGTTGCCCGCTGCGGGCCGGGCGACGGGCTGCTCGGCGGCCGCGTCCGGGTCGGGTGCGCCGGCGGCCGGACGGTGAGCGGCCCGGCCCTGCGCGTCCTGCGCGTGCGCGTCGGTCCGCTGGGCCTCGGCCTGCGCGGGGTGGGCGGCGAGCCACCGCTGGATGGCGATCCGGGCCGCGGGCGTGTGGGCGTGCTCCAGCCACTCCCTGGAGGGCTCGGAGGCCGGGTCCTGGCCCATGAGGAGCTGGACGGTGTCGCCGTCCCGCAGCACGGTGCTCAGGGTCGCCAGGCGGCCGTTCACCCGGGCCCCGATGCAGGCGTGCGCGTCCTCGCCGTACTGGGCGTACGCGGCGTCCACGCAGGTCGCGCCGTCGGGCAGGCCGAGCGTGCCGCCGTCGGGCCGGAAGACGGTGATCTCGCGGTCCTGGGCGAGGTCCTCGCGCAGGGTCGACCAGAAGTGGTCGGGGTCGGGTGCCGCCTCCTGCCAGTCGAGGAGCCGGGAGAGCCAGCCGGGGCGGGTGGGGTCGACGCGCTCGCCGTCGGCCGGGTCGTCGGGGGCGGGTGCGTACGGGTTGCCGAGGGCGACGACTCCGGCCTCGGCGACCTTGTGCATCTGATGGGTGCGGATGAGGACCTCGACGACCTGGCCGTCCTCGCGCGCCACGGCCGTGTGCAGCGACTGGTAGAGGTTGAACTTGGGTACGGCGATGAAGTCCTTGAACTCGGAGACCACGGGCTTCATACAGGTGTGCAGCTCACCCAGGACGCCGTAGCAGTCGGCGTCCTCGTTCACCAGGACCAGGACGCGGCCGAAGTCGGAGCCGCGCAGCCGGCCGCGTTTGCGCGAGACGCGGTGCACCGAGACGAAGTGGCGGGGCCGGATGAGGACTTCGGCCGTGATGTCCGCCTCGCGGAGCACACCGCGTACCTCGTCGGCGACCTCGGCGAGCGGGTCGTCCGCGCGGGCGGCGTTGCGGACGATCAGCTCCCGGGTGTGCGCGTACTCCTCGGGGTGCAGGATCGCGAAGACCAGGTCTTCCAGTTCCGTCTTGAGCGCCTGGACGCCGAGCCGCTCGGCGAGCGGGATGAGCACGTCACGTGTCACCTTCGCGATGCGCTCCTGTTTCTCGGGGCGCATGACACCGAGGGTGCGCATGTTGTGCAGCCGGTCGGCGAGTTTGATCGACATGACCCGGACGTCGTTGCCGGTGGCGACGAGCATCTTGCGGAACGTCTCGGGTTCGGCGGCGGCGCCGTAGTCGACCTTCTCCAGTTTGGTGACGCCGTCGACCAGGTAGCGGACCTCCTCGCCGAACTGGTCGCGGACCTGGTCGAGCGTCACGTCCGTGTCCTCGACGGTGTCGTGGAGCAGGGAGGCGGTCAAGGTCGTGGTCTCGGCGCCGAGTTCGGCGAGGATGAGCGTCACGGCGAGCGGGTGCGTGATGTACGGCTCGCCGCTCTTGCGCATCTGGCCGCGGTGCGAGGACTCGGCCAGGACATAGGCACGGCGCAGGGGTTCGAGATCCGCATCGGGGTGGTGGGCGCGGTGGGCCTCGACGACGTGGCTGATGGCGTCGGGCAGCCGGTCGCGGGCGGCGGGGCCGAGCAGCGCGGCTCTGCCGAGGCGGCGCAGGTCGATCCGGGGGCGGGCCTTTCTGCGCGGCGCTGTCGGCGTCACCGGTCCCGACACCGCGCTCGGCATCGGGCCTGGGGTCACGGAATTCGTGGCCTCCGCACTCATGGGCACCTCCGGCTGCGTCAACCGGCGGACGGGGTGCCCCAGGGCGGACACGGCTCAGGGGGCGGCTTCGGTCCCCCGTCCGGGCCGGTGCTTGATGCTATCGAGCCCACCACGCGCGGCTGACCGCCTCTCGCCGAGCGTGAAACTGATCACCCATTCGAGGGACGAATGTGAGGTTTGTACCCCCACACAGCCAGGTCAGGGTGATCAGTTTCTCGCCAAGTGGCCGATTATCAGCGGTGGTTTCGGGTCGAGTGGTCGGGGACGAGCCTCTGTTTCAGGCCGGTCGTGTCCCGCTCACACGGCTGCGGCGGCGGCCAGCCAGTCCGCGTCGATCTCGCCCTCGGCCACGATCACCGCCGGGCCCGTCATCTCGATCTCGCCGTCCGGGCGCTCGGTGATCACGAGGGTGCCGCCGGGGACGTCCACGGTGTACGTCGCCGGGGCGCCGGTGACCGCCGGGTCGGCGCCGTCGCGGCGGGCGGTGGCCACGGCGACCGCGCACGCGCCCGTGCCGCACGAGCGGGTCTCGCCGGCGCCGCGCTCGTGCACGCGCAGCGCGACGTGCCGGGGGCCGCGGTCGACGACGAACTCGACGTTCACGCCGTCCGGGTAGGCGGTGGCCGGGCTGAAGGGAGGCGGGGAGAGCAGGTCGCCGGCGTGGGACAGGTCGTCGACGAAGGCCACCGCGTGCGGGTTGCCCATGTTGACGTTACGCGCGGGCCAGCTGCGCTCGCCCACACTCACCGTGACGTCGCCCTCGGGGAGCAGCGCCCTGCCCATGCCGACGGTGACGTCACCGTCCTTGGCGATGTGGACCCTCTTCACGCCGCCGCGCGTGGCGACCGCGAGGTCCCCCTCGGTCGTGTGCCCGGCGCGCTGGAGGTAGCGGGCGAAGACCCGTACGCCGTTGCCGCACATCTCGGCGATCGAGCCGTCGCCGTTGCGGTAGTCCATGAACCACTCCGCCTCGGCCGCCATGTGCCGGGCCTCGGGGTGCGCCTCGGATCGCACGACGTGCAGCAGTCCGTCGCCGCCGATGCCCGCGCGGCGGTCGCAGAGGGCTGCGACGGCGGCCGGGGGGAGGTCGATGGCGTTCTCGGGGTCCGGGACGATCACGAAGTCGTTCTCGGTGCCGTGACCCTTGAGGAAGGCGATCCGGGTGCTCATGCCCTCGATCGTACGGCGCGCTCCACGGGGAGGGGGCGGGGCGGTGGTCGCGTGCGCGTGCGTCGTGGCTGGTCGCGCCCACGCGGCGGAGCCGCATATCGACACAGCCCCGCGCCCCTGACGGGGCACGTCAGCGGAGCCGGGCCACCCGCCACACGGCCAGGACGACCACCGCGGCCACCATCACGGCGTACGCCAGGACGACACGCCAGTCCGGTCTGCGGCCCGAGCCCTTCGCCGGCAGGCCCGGCCAGGTGTAGCCGACGCGGCGGGCCGCCATCATGCCCCAGCCGGCCGCGCACGAGCAGATCAGCAGGCCGAGCATGGCGATGACGGCCCCGCTGTCGCCGAAGTCGAAGGCGAGCGGGAACGCGAACATCAGGGAGCCGAGGGCGGCCAGGCTCACGATGGGCGCGAGCTGCCAGATGCGCAGGCGCCGCTGCGGGCGCAGTTCGACCTCGACCTCGCCCGCGAACATCTCGCCGGGCTCGGGGCCGTCGTCCGTCACGCTCGGCGTCTCGTCGGGCCCGTCGGAGCTGAGGCGGTCCGTCTCCTGCTCCGGTCCGTCCTGGTGCCCCGGCTCATCCCGCTCGGCGGTGATGTGATCGGTGCTTTGTGCGGTGTCGCGAGGGCCGGCCTCCATCGCCACGCGCCCTCCCAACTAGGACTCAACTCGGTCGATCGAAGCTCGATGATGGCACGCCGCCGAAGGACCGGATGACGGCCTGGGCGTCCCGATGCCATGACGTGATCAGGCTGTAACCGGTCGTTCGACCAAGGACAGCGCGAGCTGCGGAAGTTCTGTGAGATCGGCCGCAGCCCCACTCAACCAGTGCACCCGCGGATCCCGCCTGAACCACGAATCCTGACGGCGCGCGAAGCGCTTGGTGGCACGTACGGTCTCGGCCCGCGCTTCGTCGAGAGTGCACTCCCCGGCGAGCGCCGCGAGCACCTGCTGGTAGCCGAGCGCGCGCGAGGCCGTACGCCCGTCACGCAACCCCTGCGCCTCCAGTGCGCGCACCTCGTCGACGAGTCCGGCGTCCCACATCCGGTCGACCCGGCGCGCGATGCGCTCGTCCAGCTCGGGGCGGCCCACGTCGACGCCGATCTGGAGCGTGTCGTACACCGAGTCGTGGCCGGGGAGGTTGGCGGTGAAGGGCCGGCCGGTGATCTCGATCACCTCCAGGGCGCGCACGACCCGGCGGCCGTTGCTCGGCAGGATCGCGCGAGCGGCCTCGGGGTCGGCGGCGGCCAGGCGGGCGTGCAGCGCGCCGGGGCCGCGCAGGGTGAGTTCCTCCTCCAGGCGGGCCCGGACCTCGGGGTCGGTGCCGGGGAACTCCAGGTTGTCGACGGCCCCGCGCACGTAGAGCCCCGATCCTCCGACCAGGATCGGCCAGCGGCCCTCGGCCAGCAGTGCCTCGATCCGCTCCCGGGCCAGGCGCTGGTACTCGGCGACGGACGCCGTGACGGTCACGTCCCAGATGTCCAGGAGGTGGTGCGGGACTCCGCCCCGCTCCTCGGGCGTCAGCTTGGCGGTGCCGATGTCCATCCCTCGGTAGAGCTGCATGGAGTCGGCGTTGACGACCTCGCCGCCGAGACGCTGGGCCAGGAAGACGCCCAGATCGGACTTTCCGGCCGCAGTTGGGCCGACGACGGCGATGACGCGGGGGGCGGGGGGTGCACTGCTCACCGCCCCAGTCTCGCAAACCTCCGACCCCACTCTCGAACGAGTTACGTGACGCCACGGCCCCGGGGTCGTTGCCCGTTGCGAGGTTCCTGCCGCCGGATCGCAGAGGCGGTGGCCCGGGCCGCGCAAACGGACGCACCGGGCAACGCGGGATTTCGCCCGCACGAGTAACGTATGGAGTGGATATGGGCGTTTTTGCACGACTTCTCCGGCGGTCCAAGGCCACAACGGAGGCGTCGTCCGCCGCCGAGGCACAGGCCGACACGGCGAAGGCCGGGCCCGAGGCGGAGAAGGCGGCCGAGGCTGTGGAGGCGAAGGGGACCGACGGACCCACGGAAGCGGACAAGCCCGCCGCCGAGGCCACCACCGAGGCCACCGAGACCGAGGGCGTCGACATCCCCAAGCAGCAGTCCTCCGACAAGGCGGCCGACAACGAGGCAGGCGAGGGCGCCCGCACCTGAGCGCCCCGCGCGAGGGAAGGTGAACCATGGGTCTCCTGGACAACGTGAAGGCCAAGCTGGGCCCGGCCAAGGGCAAGGTCTCGGACCTCGCGCAGCGGCACGAGGACAAGATCCAGCACGGTCTCGACAAGGCCGCGCAGGTCGTCGACAAGAGGACCAAGGGCAAGTACAGCGACAGGATCCAGTCGGGCACGGGCAGGGCCAAGGGCGCCATGGACCGACTCGCGCACAAGGGCGAGAGCGGACGGGACGTGGGGGGCACGACGCCCCCGCCCGGCACGAGCGGCGCCACCCCGCCGCCCGGCACGGGCGGCATGACACCGCCGCCCGGCACGAGCGGCGTGACACCGCCGCCGGAGGCACCACCGCCCGCTTCCTGAACGCACAACGGCACACTGAAGGGCACAACGGCGGACGGCCGCGGAGCACGAGCGCTCCCGGCCGTCCGCCGTTTCCCGCACCCGGGTGCCCGGAACCGCCGCCGCCGTCGTTCCCGCCGACGGCCCGGCTACGACCAGGCGGCGACGAGGTATCCCACGCCGTACGGCGCGTCCTCGTACAGCAGTGATCCGCCGAGGCCCGCGCCCTCGGCCGCGCCCGCCAGGACCTGCCAGGGGGCCCGGCCGGACACCTTCAGCTCGTGGGCGAGCCCGGTGTCCAGCGCGGTGAGTGCGGCCAGGTCGGCTCCGCGCAGCGCACGCGCGACCTCCGCGTCGAAGGGCGCCGCTCGTTCGTCGAGATAACCCGGGGCCTTGAGCGTCCGGCACGCGCTGGCGTCGCCCATCACGAGCAGGGCCACCCGCTCGGCCCGTCCGGCGACGTCCCGGCCCGTCGCGACACACCGCGCGGGCTCGAGTTCGTCCCCCACACCGAGCCCTTCGACCGGGGCGTCGGACCACCCGGTCCGCTCCAGCAGCCAGGCGGCCACCGCCAGCGAGTACGGCAGCGGCCGTTCCGCGTCGGCGCCCTCGCCCGGCCCCAGCCGTACGTCGAGGCCGACGCCGAAGCCCCGGAACGACCCTGGTGTGCCCTGCGGGTACGGCTCGAGCCCGGCGCCGTCCACCGGCCCGACGACCACGAGCCGGCCGGGCCGGGCGGCGGCGAGCACGCCCAGCGCGTCCGTACAGGCGGCTCGCGCGGCGTCCAGCTCGGGAGCGGCGCCCGCGGCGACCTCGGGAACCAGCAAGGGCGGGCAGGGACAGACAGCGGCGGCGACAAGCATGATCGGCAGGGTAACCCTCAGGGCCCGCTTCCACGCATGCCGACCACGGCCGCGTCCCGCCTCCTGTGGTCGCCGCCTGCGCTCTTGAGATCAGTCGCAGCCGCAGCCGCTCGCCGCGACGGGCAGGGGCTCCGGGGCCCCGATCTTCGGCAGGCCCAGCATCACACCGGCGGGCTTGGCCTGCTCGGCGGCGTTCCGCTTCTCCCAGGCGTCGCCCGCGCGCGTGCGGCGCACGTCGAGGACGGGGCCCTCGGCGAGGAGGTGGTGCGGGGCGGCGTAGGTGATCTCGACCGTGACCACGTCACCGGGGCGGACCTCCTGGTCCGGCTTGGTGAAGTGGACCAGGCGGTTGTCGGGGGCGCGGCCGGACAGGCGGTGCGTGGTGTCGTCCTTGCGGCCCTCGCCCTCGGCGACCATCAGCTCCAGCGTGCGGCCGACCTGCTTCTTGTTCTCCTCCCACGAGATCTCCTCCTGGAGGGCGACGAGACGCTCGTAGCGCTCCTGGACGACCTTCTTGGGGATCTGGCCGTCCATCTCGGCGGCCGGGGTGCCGGGCCGCTTGGAGTACTGGAAGGTGAAGGCCTGGGCGAAGCGGGCCTCGCGCACCACGTGCAGCGTCTGCTCGAAGTCCTCCTCGGTCTCGCCGGGGAAGCCCACGATGATGTCCGTGCTGATCGCGGCGTGCGGGATGGCGGCGCGGACCTTCTCGATGATCCCCAGGAAGCGCTCCTGGCGGTAGGAGCGGCGCATCGCCTTCAGGACCGGGTCGGACCCGGACTGGAGCGGCATGTGCAGCTGCGGCATCACGTTCGGCGTCTCGGCCATGGCGGCGATGACGTCGTCGGTGAAGTCGCGCGGGTGCGGCGAGGTGAAGCGGACGCGCTCCAGGCCGTCGATCTTGCCGCAGGCGCGCAGCAGCTTGCTGAAGGCCTCGCGGTCGCCGATGTCCGAGCCGTACGCGTTGACGTTCTGCCCGAGCAGGGTGACCTCGGAGACGCCCTCGGCGACCAGGGCCTCGATCTCGGCGAGGATGTCCCCGGGGCGGCGGTCCTTCTCCTTGCCGCGCAGGGCCGGGACGATGCAGAACGTGCAGGTGTTGTTGCAGCCGACGGAGATCGAGACCCAGGCCGCGTACGCGCTCTCGCGGCGCGTGGGCAGCGTCGACGGGAACGCCTCCAGGGACTCGGCGATCTCGACCTGCGCCTCCTCCTGGACGCGGGCGCGCTCCAGCAGGACGGGCAGCTTGCCGATGTTGTGCGTGCCGAAGACGACGTCCACCCAGGGCGCCTTCTTCACGATGGTGTCCCGGTCCTTCTGCGCCAGGCAGCCGCCGACCGCGATCTGCATGCCCGGGCGGGCGGCCTTCTTCGGCGCGAGGTGGCCGAGGTTGCCGTACAGCTTGTTGTCGGCGTTCTCCCGCACGGCGCAGGTGTTGAAGACGACGACGTCGGCCGCGTCGGCGCCCTCGGGGGCGCGGACGTACCCCGCGTCCTCCAGCAGCCCGGCCAATCGCTCGGAGTCGTGGACGTTCATCTGGCACCCGTAGGTGCGTACCTCGTACGTGCGCGTGCCGCCCACTGACTGGCTCCGGTCGATGCTGCTCATGGGGACAAGGGTAGGCGGTCGGCGGAAGTGGCTCGGTCGCCTGTGGACAACCGGGCCCCGGGGTCACGGCTCGATCAGGCCGGCCCGGATCGCGTACCGGGTCAGCTCCAGGCGGTCGCGCATGCCGAGCTTCTGCAGGAGGTTGGCGCGGTGGCGTTCGACGGTCTTGGCGCTGATGAAGAGGAGTTCGCCGATCTCCTTCGAGGTGTGGCCCTCGGCGACCAGTTTGAGGATCTCCTCCTCGCGCTCGGTGATGGCGCGTTCGGGCAGGCCGTCGCCCCGGCGCAGCCGCTCCAGGTAGGAGCGGACGAGGGTCCGCTCGGCGCCCGGGTAGATGAAGGGCTCGTCGCGCACGGCCGCCCGGCAGGCCTCGACCAGGTCGCGGTCGGCGACGGACTTGAGGACGTAGCCGCTGGCGCCGGCCCTGAGCGCCTCGAAGAAGTACTCCTCGTTGTCGTACATCGTCAGGATCAGGATGTGCAGGTCGGGCAGCCGACGGGACAGCTCGCGGGCCGCTTGGAGGCCGGTCATGCGGGGCATGGCCACGTCGAGGACGGCCAGGTCGACGGGGGTTTCCCGGGCGAGCGCGACGGCCTCGGCCCCGTCCCCGGCCTCGGCGACCACGGTCAGGTCCGGTTCCCCGTCGAGGATGAGGCGCACGCCTCGGCGTACGAGGGTGTGGTCGTCGGCGAGCAGGACGCGGATCGGGGTGGACATCAGCGGGGTCCTTCGGTTCAGCGGGGGCCTTCGGTTCCGTGGGGCCCTTCGATTCAGCGGGGGCCTTCCGTTCGGCGGGAGCCTTCCGTTCGGCGGGAGCCTTCGGTGACGGGGATGCGCAGCCGCACGTCGGTGCCCCGGCCCGGGGCCGGCTCCACGGTGAGGGCGGCGCCTACCAGGAGGGCGCGTTCGCGCATCCCCGTGATGCCGGCGCCCTCGGGTGCGGTGCCGAGGCCCGTGCCGTTGTCGCGTACGAGGAGCTCGACGCCGCCGGGCACCGGCCGGAGCCGGAGTTCGGCCCGGTCGGCGGCGGCGTGCCGGGCGGTGTTGGTGAGGCCTTCCTGGGCCACCCGGTAGACGACGAGTTCCGATTCCGGAGTCAGGGCGGGGAGGTCGCCGGTGACGTGGTGGCGCACGGTGAGCCCATGGGTGGTGAACTCGGCGGCGAGCGAGCGCAGGGCGCTGGCCAGCCCCAGCTCCTCCAGGACACCGGGGCGCAGCCTGCGGGCGATGCGGCGGATCTCGTCCAGTCCGGCCCGGGTGGCCTCCTGCGCCTGGCCCACGTCCTCGCGCAGGTCCTCGGGCGCCCGGTCCGCGACGCGCTTGAGCTGGAGGAGGACGGCGGTCAGGGTCTGCCCGACCTCGTCGTGGAGTTCCCGGGCGATCCGGTGCCGTTCGCTCTCCTGGGCGGAGAGCGCCCGGGCGGCGCCCGTGGCCCGCTCGGCCTCCAGCCGGTCGAGCATCGTGTTGTACGTCGTGATCAGCCCGGCCGTCTCCGCCGGACCGGCGACCACCGGGCGGGATCCCGGACGCAGCAGGTCGGCGGTGGCCATGGCCCGGTCCAGCCGTTGCAGCGGCACGAGGCCGAAGCGCAGGACGAGCGCGTTGCCCGCGAGCAGCAGCGCCAGCCCGCCGAGCAGGACGACCGCCTCGCCCGCCAGGACCGGGGTGGAGACGGTGACCGGACCGAGCAGCAGCGCGGTGGCCACGACCAGACCCGCGGCATTGAGCGAGAAGATCCGCCAGAACAACGACACGTGTCTGGATCCGCCCCTTCCGGCCTTCGCGTACGCCATCGCCCCCTCGACCCTCTCCGACGGCCGGCCGCTGCGTATATCCGTCACGACACCCATGTCGTCACCGTACGGCCGGATGACAGCATGCGGAGTCGACCGCTCGGTGATCGGCACCGGTCACCACACCGACAACAAGCACCACACAGCACGCATCACCCAGCACGCATCACACATCACTTCACACACCACTTCACACGCCACAAGAACTACAAGAACTAGGGGAAAGAAACGTGTCAGCACCGCGCCTGAGGGCGACGCCGCTGCCGGGTATCGGGGTCCAGTACGACATGGAGACCCGGGAACACCGCCATCTGTCGGTGGTGGCGCACCGCGACGGGACGCGCACGGTGAACGTGTACCGGGCCGACGATCCCGACTCCTGCGCGCAGTCGCTGCGGCTGACCAGCTCGGAGGCGGGGTCGCTGATCGACGCGCTGAAGCCGTCGCACCACAGCCCGAGCCTGCTGTACACCACGGACCTGGGACTGGTCGCCGAGCGCGTCGAGGTGGCCGCGACCTCGCGCTGGAACGGGCGGGTGCTGGGCGACACGCGGATGCGGACGGACACGGGAGCGTCGGTCGTGGCCGTGCTGCGCCGGGCCGAGGCAATCCCGTCGCCGGCACCCGATTTCCGGCTGGCGGGCGGTGACACGCTGATCGTCGTCGGCACCCGTGAGGGCGTCGACGCGGCCGCGACGATACTCGGGCGGGAGTGAGCCGGTGCACTCCGCGGTCCTGCTGATCGAGTTCGGTTCCATCATTCTCGGCCTCGGCCTGCTCGGCCGGTTCGCCGCCCGTTTCCGGCTGTCGCCCATACCGCTGTACCTCCTGGCCGGCCTGGCGTTCGGCGAGGGCGGTCTGCTGCCGCTGGGCGCGAGCGAGGAGTTCATCGCCACGGGCGCCGAGATCGGCGTCATCCTGCTGCTGCTGATGCTGGGCCTCGAGTACACGGCGACCGACCTGGTCTCCAACCTCAAGACCCACTACCCGTCCGGTCTGGTCGACTGCGCGCTCAACGCGCTGCCCGGGGCGGCGGTGGCGCTGCTGCTCGGCTGGGGGCCGGTGGCCGCCGTCGTCCTGGCCGGTGTCACCTGGATCTCGTCATCCGGCGTGATCGCGAAGGTGCTCGGCGACCTGGGCCGGGTCGGCAACCGGGAGACGCCGGTGATCCTCAGCGTGCTGGTGCTGGAGGACCTGGCGATGGCGGTGTACCTGCCGATCGTGACGGCGCTGGTGGCGGGGGTCGGCCTGATGGCCGGGAGCGTGACCCTGGCGATCGCGCTGGGCGCGGCGGGGCTCGTGCTGTTCCTGGCCCTGCGCTACGGCAGGGTCATCTCGCGGTTCGTCTCCAGCGACGATCCGGAGAAGCTGCTGCTGGTCGTGCTGGGCCTGACGATCCTGGTCGCGGGTGTCGCCCAGCAACTGCAGGTGTCGGCGGCGGTCGGGGCGTTCCTGGTGGGCATCGCGCTGTCGGGCGAGGTGGCGGAGGGTGCGCACACCCTGCTGAGCCCTCTGCGTGACCTGTTCGCGGCGGTCTTCTTCGTCTTCTTCGGGCTGCACACCGACCCGTCGAGCATCCCGCCCGTCCTGCTGCCGGCCCTGGGGCTGGCCGTCGTCACCGCGCTGACGAAGATCGCCACCGGCTACTGGGCCGCCCGGCGGGCCGGGATCTCCGTCAAGGGGCGCTGGCGGGCGGGCGGCGCGTTGGTCGCCCGCGGGGAGTTCTCGATCGTCATCGCGGGGCTCGCCGTCGCGGCCGGCGTCGAGCCGTCCCTCGGTCCCCTGGCCACGGCGTACGTGCTGATCCTGGTCGTCCTGGGGCCGCTCACCGCGCGGTACACCGAGCCGGTGGCGACCTGGTGGAGCCGACGCCGTGAGCCCGGCCGGCCGGAGCGCGCGCCGCGGGCGGCGGAAGCCGAGGCTCCGGTCGCCGACTGAGGCAGCGGTGCCGGGTGGGACCGGTCGGACCGAGCGGGACCGGTGGGACCGGGTGGCCGGGTGCACTCAGGTATCCAGGTGTCGTCAGAGGTATCCAGGTGTCGTCAGACACCCAGGTGAGTCGTCACCCGCAACAGCTCAGGTCACTCGCCCCCGCCCGGCACCCACCCCTGCTTCCGCAGCACCCCCGGCACGTCCGGTGCCTCGTAGTGCTCGCCCTTGAGGACCTTGCCGTCCTCGCGGCGGGAGACGGAGCCGTCGGGCCCGATCTTGGTCATGTTGGAGCGGTGGACCTCGGCCAGCACCGCGTCGAGGTCGATGCCGTGGACGAGGGCGGTGCCGTACGCGACGTAGACGACGTCCGCCAGCTCGTGTGCGAGCCGGTCCAGCGGACCCGTCACCGACACCTCGGCGACCTCCGCGGCCTCCTCCGCGAGGAGTTCGCCGCGGTGGGCGGCGAGTTCCGGGGAGACCTCCGTCGGGGTGCTGCGGGCGTCCAGGCCGAAGGCGCGGTGGAATTCACGGACCAGGTCAGCGGGCGAGGAGCTCATGACGGCGACTGTAGTGGCCGCCACTGACACCCCGGCCCGCCCGTCCCGCGGGACCCGCCCTGGTCAGACCGGCCCCGGGGCTGGCAGGATCTCGCGCATGTCCAGGACGCTCCCCCGTATCGGCAGGAACCGGGCTCTGCAGGGCGGTGCCGCCTCCCTCCTGGTCCTCGGGCTGCTGCTGTGGTGGCTGCGCCCCTGGGCCGAGGAGCCGCCGGCCGGGACGATCAGGTTCAGCACGGGCACGCGCGCGGGGGTCTACCACGAGTACGGCGAGCTCCTGCGCACCGAGATCGACAAGGACATGCCGGATCTGAAGGTGCGGCTGCTGACCAGTGCCGGTTCGCAGGAGAACGTCGCGGACGTGGCGACGGGCAAGGCCGACTTCGCGATCGCCGCGGCCGACGCGGTCGCCACGTACAAGTTCGACAACAGCGAGGGCGCCGACCGGCTGCGCGGCGTCGCACGCCTGTACGACGACTACGTCCAGCTGGTCGTGCCGCCCGACTCGGACATCCGCTCCGTCGCGGACCTGCGGGGCAAGCGCGTGGCCATAGGGCTGCCCGACTCCGGTGTGCGGCTGATCGCGAACGGCGTGCTCAAGGCGGCCGGTATCGACCCGGAGAAGGACATCAAGCCGTCGTCGGACGGCATCGACACCGGGCCGAAGCGGCTGGGGCACGGCCTCGACGCGTTCTTCTGGTCGGGCGGGCTGCCCACGGACGGGCTCAGCCGGCTGGCCAAGAAGTCGGCGTCGGCCTTCCGGTTCGTGCCGATCGACGCCCGGCTCGTGGCCAAGCTGCACGAACAGGGCGGTGCCACGCGGTACTACCGCGCCACCAAGATGCCGGAGTCGGCCTACCCCACCATCCAGCGTGGTGATCCGGTGCCCACCCTCGCGGTGTCGAACCTGCTGGTCACACGCAACGACATGGATCCCCGGCTCACCGAGTGGCTGACCCGCACGGTGATCGACAGCCGCGACGGCATCGGCGCGACCGTCCACTCCGCCCAGCTGGTCGACGTCCGCACGGCGATCTACACCGACCCGCTCCAGCTGCACCTCGGCGCCCAGCGCTACTACCGGTCGGTCAAGCCGTAGGCCCCGACCTGGGCACCCGCACGGTCACCCGGAGTCCGTGCGGCTCGTTGCGGTCGTAGGCGATCGAGCCGCCGCCGGCGGCGAGCAGCGCCCGGGAGATGGACAGTCCGAGGCCCGAGCCCTTGATGTTCTGGTGCCGGCCGCTGCGCCAGAAGCGGTCGCCGATGCGGGCCAGTTCCTCGTCGGTGAGGCCGGGGCCGTGGTCGGAGACGACGATGGTGGAGGTGTTGCCGTTCGAGGCGACGCCCACCTCGACGGTCTGGTCCTCGGGCGTGAACTTCACCGCGTTGTCGATGACCGCGTCCAGAGCGCTGGAGAGCGCGACCGGGTCGGCCCACGCGGTCGTGGGCGGGCAGTCGCCCACCAGCCGCACGCCCTTGGCCTCGGCGGTCGGGGCCCAGGCCGCGACGCGTTCGGCGGCGAGCGCGCCGATGTCGGTGATCTTCAGGTCCGCCTCGGTGTGCTCGGCCAGCGCCAGGTCGAGCAGGTCGTCCAGGACCTGCGCGAGGCGCTTGCCCTCGGCCTGGACCGAGGCGATCTCCTTGTTGCCCTCGGGCAGCTCGAAGGAGAGCAGCTCGATACGGAGCAGCAGCGCCGCGAGCGGATTGCGCAACTGGTGCGAGGCGTCTGCGACGAAGGCGCGCTGCTGCTCCAGGACGTCCTCGACGTTGTCCGCCATCTCGTTGAACGACCGGGCCAGGCGGCGGAGTTCCGGTGGCCCGCCGGCGGCGGCGACCCGGGACTTCAGCCGTCCGGTGGCGATGTCGTGGGTGGTGGCGTCCAGGACGCGCACCGGCTTGAGCACCCAGCCGGTCAGCCGCAGGGCGGCGCCGACGGCCAGCAGCATCGCGGCGGACTCGCCCGCGCCTATGACCAGCCAGCCGTGCAGCGTGCGCGAGCGCAGCTGCCCGGTCGGCGAGTCGGTGACGACGACCGCGACGACGTCCCCGTCCCGGATGACCGGCGAGGCGACCACGAGGTTGCGGCGCTGCCAGGGCCACACCTGCCGCGGGTCGTGGCTGCGGCGGCTGAGCAGCGCCTCGTCGAAGGCCTCGCGCACCTCGCCCTCCTCCGGCAGGGACCACCTGGCCGGGGCGTGGGCCATGGCGATGCCGCTGCGGTAGAAGACACCGGCCCGGATGCCGTAGACGTCGTGGTAGCTGTCGAGTTCGCTGCTGAGCGTCGCCAGGCGCTCGTTCTCGAACGCTCCGGCGGTCCCGTCGGGCGAGTCGGTGACGAACTGGGCGAGGGCCGCGAAGCGCGCGGTGTCGTCGATGCGGTCCACGACGACCTTCTGCTGCTGGGCGCCGGCCAGGCTGACGGCGAGCGGCACACCGAGCGCGAGCAGCACGGCCGCCATCAGGACGATCAGCAGCGGGAGCAGACGAGTGCGCACCCGGCCCCGCTACCCGGCAGGCGCGACGAGCCGGTAGCCGACTCCGCGTACGGTCTCGATGAGGGCGGGCATGCGCAGCTTGGCGCGCAGGGACGCGACATGCACCTCGAGAGTGCGCCCGGTCCCCTCCCAGCTCGTCTGCCACACCTCGCTGATGATCTGCTCCCGGCGGAAGACCACCCCGGGCCGCTGTGCCAGCAGGGCCAGCAGGTCGAACTCCTTGCGGGTCAGCTGGATCACCGACCCGTTGACGCTCACCCGGCGCGTGGGCAGCTCGATGTGCACGGAGCCGAGGCGCAGCTGGGTCTCGATGCCGCTCGAGGTGTCCTCGTGGGACGTGCGCCGGCTCACGGCGTGAATCCGGGCGAGCAGTTCCCCGGTGTCGTACGGCTTCACCACGTAGTCGTCGGCGCCGAGGTTGAGGCCGTGGATGCGGGAGCGCACGTCGGAGCGCGCGGTGACCATGATCACCGGAGTGCTGGTGCGCTTGCGGATCTTGCCGCAGACCTCGTACCCGTCCTGGTCGGGCAGGCCCAGGTCGAGCAGGACCACGCCGAAGCCGTCGACCTCGGGGACGAGGGCCTGGAGGGCCTCCTCACCGCTGCGCGCGTGCGTGACGTCGAACCCGTGCCGCGCCAGGACCGCCGACAGGGCGGCGGCGACGTGGTTGTCGTCCTCGACGAGCAGCAGTCTCATCCGGGCCCCCTTCGGTTCACTGGCCGTACGATCTAGTTGTGTACAAAAAACGCGTGCACGCGCGCGTGCACCTTGTGCAGTCACGCTGATGGATGAGGACGGCGTCAAGAGGGTTCCGGTTGCGGAGCCCTTCCGTTACCCGGCCGATATGAGCACTGCTCACAAGTGCTACGACACGTGTCCGATTGCTATCGGATCGTGATGCTCAGATTCCCCTCAGATGTAATGACGCAGGTCGTAGAGGGTTACTACTGTCCTCCGAAACCGAGGAGGACGGAGCCTGAGAGCGATGACCGAAGTATCGGTGGCCAAGGAAGATGTGGCCGCGACCGGCGAACTGGTCGTCCTGAAGAGCGTCAACAAGCACTTCGGCGCGTTGCACGTACTCCAGGACATCGACCTGACGATCGCCCGCGGGGAAGTCGTCGTGGTCATCGGACCCTCCGGGTCCGGCAAGTCCACCCTGTGCCGCACCATCAACCGCCTGGAGACGATCGACTCCGGCTCGATCACGATCGACGGCAAGCCGCTGCCCGCCGAGGGCAGGGAGCTGGCCCGGCTGCGGGCCGACGTCGGGATGGTCTTCCAGTCCTTCAACCTCTTCGCGCACAAGACCGTGCTCGAGAACGTGATGCTCGGCCAGATCAAGGTCCGCAAGAAGGACAAGAAGGCGGCCGAGGAGCGGGCCCGGGCCCTGCTCGACCGGGTCGGCGTGGGCGCGCAGGCCGAGAAGTACCCGGCACAGCTCTCCGGCGGCCAGCAGCAGCGCGTGGCGATCGCGCGGGCGCTGGCCATGGAGCCGAAGGTGATGCTCTTCGACGAGCCGACCTCCGCGCTCGACCCCGAGATGATCAACGAGGTGCTGGAGGTCATGCAGCAGCTCGCCCGCGACGGCATGACGATGATCGTCGTCACCCATGAGATGGGTTTCGCACGATCGGCCGCAAACCGCGTGGTGTTCATGGCGGACGGCCGGATCGTCGAGGAGGCTGCGCCCGACCAGTTCTTCAGCAATCCGCGCAGCGACCGTGCCAAGGACTTCCTTTCGAAGATCCTGCATCACTGAGGCGCGCGTCGCGCCCGCGACGCTCCGCGTCACCCGCAACGACGGTTTCTCTTCACGGCAAAGGATGTTCCCCATGAAGCTCCGCAAGGTCTCCGCTGCGGCCGCCACCGCTCTCGTCCTCGCTCTCACTGCCACTGCCTGTGGGGGCGACAACGGCGGCGACTCGAACGGCTCCGGCTCCGGCGGCGGCGACAAGATCAAGATCGGCATCAAGTACGACCAGCCCGGTCTGGGCCTGAAGGAGCCCGACGGTTCCTTCTCCGGCTTCGACGTGGACGTGGCGACGTACGTTGCCAAGGAACTGGGCTACGAGCCCGACCAGATCGAGTGGGTCGAGACCAAGAGCGCCGACCGCGAGAACGCGCTGTCCCGCGGTGACGTCAAGATGATCGCGGCCACCTACTCGATCACCGACGAGCGCAAGCAGAAGGTCGATTTCGCCGGTCCGTACCTGCTGGCCCACCAGGACCTGCTGGTGAAGAAGGACTCGGACATCACCAAGGCCACGGACCTGAACGACAAGAAGCTGTGCTCGGTCACCGGGTCCACCTCGGCCCAGAACGTCAAGAACGACTTTGCGCCGAAGGCCCAGCTGGAGCAGCGCGGCGGCTACTCGGAGTGCCTCGCGGCCCTGCAGAGCGGCTCTGTCGACGCCCTGACCACGGACGACTCGATCCTCGCGGGCTACGCCGCGCAGGACCAGTACAAGGGCCAGTTCAAGCTGGCCGGCCTGAAGCTCAGCAACGAGAACTACGGCATCGGCGTCAAGAAGGGCGACAAGGCGACCCTCGACAAGATCAACACCGCCCTCGAGAAGATGGTCAGCGACGGTTCCTGGGAGAAGGCCGTCAAGGAGAACTTCGGCCCGGCGAACTACAAGAACGAGCCCGCCCCGAAGATCGGCCAGATCGTCCAGTAACGCGGGACTCCGCCGACGCAGGATCCCCGCAGTCCCTGCGGGGATCCGCAGGCGCGCCGCCATCACTTCTCTGACGGCGGCGCGCCACGTCCGCCACCTACGCCACCCACCCGGAAGCGCGGGAGATCGTGTTCGACTTTCTTTCAAAATATGACGACCCGTCCGTGCTGGGCGCTTTCTGGGTCACCATTCAGCTCACCGTCTTCTCGGCCATCGGTTCCCTGATCTGGGGCACCCTCCTGGCGGCCATGCGGGTCAGCCCCGTTCCGCTGATGCGCGGTTTCGGCACTGCCTACGTGAACATCGTCCGGAACATCCCGCTGACCGTCATCATCGTCTTCACGTCGCTCGGCCTCGCCGACATCTTCGGCGTGACGATGGGCGCGGCCGACGACTTCGCGCTCAAGAACTTCCGACTGGCTCTCCTCGGTCTCATTGCCTATACGGCTGCCTTCGTCTGCGAGGCCATCCGTTCCGGCATCAACACCGTGCCCGTCGGTCAGGCGGAGGCAGCACGGGCCATCGGGCTCAGCTTCAGCCAGGTGTTGAGGCTCGTGGTGCTGCCGCAGGCGTTCCGCTCCGTCATCGGACCGCTGGCCAACGTGCTCATCGCACTGACCAAGAACACCACCGTGGCGGCCGCGATCGGCGTGGGAGAGGCCGCCCTCCTGATGAAGGAAATGATCGAGAACGAGGCACAGACGCTGCTCATCGGCGCGGTCTTCGCCTTCGGGTTCGTGGTACTGACTCTGCCCACCGGCCTGTTCCTCGGCTGGCTGAGCAAGCGACTGGCGGTGAAGCGATGACGTCCGTTCTTTACGACGCCCCCGGCCCGAAGGCCAAGCGGCGCAACCTGCTCCTCTCAGTGGTCTTCTTCGTTCTGCTCGCCCTGCTCCTGTGGTGGGTCTGGCAGACACTGGACGACAAGGGCCAGCTGCAGGGGTCCCTTTGGAAGCCGTTCATCACGTCGGAGGCCTGGACGACATACCTGCTGCCGGGCCTGGCAGACACATTGAAGGCCGCAGCGCTCTCGATGGTCATCGCCCTCCCGCTGGGCGCCGTCCTCGGCATCGCACGCATGTCCGACCACCGCTGGGTACGCATTCCGGCCGGCGCCGTGGTCGAGTTCTTCCGGGCCATCCCGGTGCTGCTGCTGATGCTGTTCGCCAACGAGTTCTACGTCCGCTCCACGGGCATCCCCAGCGATGAGCGGCCCCTGTACGCGGTCGTCACGGGCCTGGTGCTCTACAACGCGTCGGTCCTCGCCGAGGTCGTGCGCGCGGGCATCCTCTCCCTGCCCAAGGGGCAGTCGGAGGCGGCGATGGCGATCGGCCTGCGCAAGAGCCAGACGATGACCAGCATCCTGCTGCCGCAGGCCGTCACCGCCATGCTGCCGGCCATCGTCAGCCAGCTGGTCGTCATCGTGAAGGACACCGCGCTGGGCGGCGTGATGCTCGGATTCACCGAGCTCCTCAACACGCGGAGCACCCTGGCGGCCAACTACGCGAACGTCATCCCCAGCTTCATCGTGGTGGCGGTCATCTTCATCGTGCTGAACTTCATCCTCACGTCCTTCGCCTCCTGGCTGGAGGGCAGGCTGCGTCGCAGCAAGCGGAGCACGGGAGCTGTTCTCGGCGCCGACAAGGTCGACGACGTGAACGCGGCTGAGGTGGGCGACACCTTCGGCACGGGTGGCGAGGGCAGGATCTGACCACTCGACAACCGCTGCGACTGTGGCCCGCCGGATCCCCGGCGGGCCACAGTCGTGCCGAGCCATGAGCCGTCCTGAGCCAATCCTGACTCCCCATCACGTGACAGGCGCGCCGCCCGGCTACCCTTGGGGCAGTGGCATGATCGCCACCGACCGCCGGTCACTTGACGCAAGCACCGGCAATGGGTTGCATACGTTCTGTGATCGTGCACCCTGCTCCAACTTCCTGTTCACCTACGTCTCTCAGGACATCACCGCGGGCAGGGGGCGCCGCGCCGTGGACCCGGTGATCATCGTCGGAGCGGGGCCCGTCGGGCTCACGCTCGCCCTGGCGCTGGCGCGTCAGGAGGTGCCGTGCGTCGTCCTCGACGAGGGGCCGGGCAAGGACGAACCCCGTGCGGCGCGCACGGTCGTGCTGCGCGAGGACACCGCCGCCCTCATGGAACGCCTGACCGGGGTGCCCCTGGACGAGGTCGGTGCCCAATGGGCCGGATGGCGGTCGGTACGGCGCAAGCAGGTGATGCGCGAGGTCTTTTTCGACGGCAGCGAGCCGATCCCGCTGCACATCGCCCAGCACGCCCTGACGGGCATCCTGCGTTCCGCCCTCGCGCACGAACGGCTCGTCAAGATCGCTGTGGACAGCCGCCTCGACGGCATCGAACAGGAGTCCTCGGGCGTCACGGCCCACACCCGTGGCCCCAAAGGGACGTACTGGCGCGGCAGTTACCTGGTCGGCTGCGACGGCCCCCGTTCCACGGTGCGCAAGCTCCAGGACATCCGCTTCCCGGGCCGTACGGCGGTGGAACGCCACGCCGTCGCGGCCCTGCGTACGGAACTGCCCTGGCACAACGAGGCGTTGCTGCACCGCATGCCGCCCTGGCGCATGTCGGGCCCGTCGGCCGGCGAGGTCACCGCACGCCCCCTGCCGGACGGGGTCTGGCGCCTGGACTGGCTGCTGCCGCCCGGCAAGGACCTGGTCACCCCTGAGCTCCTGCTGACCCGCATCCGGGAGACCCTGGCCGGCTGGTCGGGCGGTACGACCCCGCCCTACGAGCTGCTGGACACCGGCGTCCACACGGTCCACCACCGTCTGGCCCGCCGCTGGCGCGCCGACCGCGTCTTCCTCGCCGGGGACGCGGCCCACCTGCTCGGGGCGCTGGGCACGCACGGGCTGGACGAGGGGCTGCTGGACGCAGACAACCTCGCCTGGAAACTGGCCCTGGCCTGGCACCACGGTCCGCACGAGGCGCTCCTCGACAGCTACCAGACCGAACGCCGGGCGGTCGTCGCCGCCCGGCTGCGCGCCGCCGACCAGGCACTGCCGCTGCTGCGCGGCGGTGGGGGCCTGCGCTCCTACGTCCCCGGCTCGTCCCGGGGCCATGACGCGCTCCTCACGGACGGTCACTTGGGGCATGGCCAGCTGGGTGCGCCGGGGGCGTACGCCGATTCGCCGCTCGCGCCCCAACGCCTCGAAGGGGAGGTTCCCGTCGACACGCCGCGCGGAGCGCCGGTGACGGACGTCCGCGTCACCGCGGAGGACGGCACCTTCGTGCGGCTGCGGGACCGGCTCGGCCGCGGCGCCCTGCTCGTGGTGCTGATCGCGCCGGGCACGGGCGTGTGGGAGCGCAAGCACTGGGCCAGGGCGGGCATCATGCCGAGGCTCGCGGCGGCCGTCGCGGCGCTGCCGCACCCCGCCGAACTGCTGGTCGCCGAGAGCTACCCGGGCGCCGCCGCGCACACGGTGCTCCTGGTCCGCCCCGACGGGCACCTCGTCACCGCCCTGGGCGGAGTGCGTCCGGAAGACCTGTACGCGGCGGCGCAGGCCACGGTCGGCGGGCCCGTGAAGGCGCAGGCGGAAGCCGGTGCTTCGGCGGGCTCACGCTGACGTCGGCACCGGGTGACGTGCTCACTGTCACCGTGCGTCCGCATGGTGACAGTGAGTTGACCGGCCCGGATGGTCATGGTGTACTCCAGTGCGTGACCGACACCTGTGTGCGCCTGTGGCGGAGGGTCCATATGGACCTCCTCCGGTATGCGGGCTGTGTGTGTCGTCCGTCCTGCTGACCTCGCATCCTTCCTCCTCCTGTGCGCGCGCCGCGCTCTCTTCGCGCCGGCTGCCGCGCCTCTTTCGCGAACCCTCATCAGGACCCTCAGGACGGCACCCGTGTCTGTATCCCCTTCTGCGCCCCCCTCTGCCCCCTCTGCCTCCTCGGCCCGTTCGGCTCCCACGCAGACCGACCTCTTCGACTTCGTCCGGCGCACGGCCGCCGACAGCGAGCTGATCGCCTCCCTGCCGCTCGACCCGGAAGGCCGCACCTGGGTGCGGCTGGACGGTCCCGGCGGCAGCGAGGCCTGGCTGATCGGCTGGCCGCCCGGCACGGGCACCGGCTGGCACGACCACGCCGACTCCGTCGGCGCCTTCCTGACCGCGGCGGGCGAACTAAAGGAGAACGCGCTCGCCGCGCGGCTGCCCACCGACGGCTGGAAGACCCTGGAACTCACCGACGGCGTCGACCGGGAACGCCGGCTGCCGGCCGGTCAGGGCCGCTCCTTCGGACGCCACCACGTCCACGAGGTCCTCAACGAGTCCTCCGACCGGCACGCGATCTCCGTCCACGCCTACTACCCGCCCCTGCCGCAGATCCGCCGCTACAGCCGCAGCGGGCCGATCCTGCGCCTCGAGCAGGTGGAGCGACCGGAGGACTGGCAGTGAGTACTCCTGTGCCGGCGAACGGCGAGGTCCAACCTCCCGTCGGGATCGACGAGTTGCTGGAGCGCATACGCGCGGGCTACGAGCGGATCGAGCCGCGGGAGGCCTACGAGGCCGCCCGGGCCGGTGACGCGCTGCTGGTGGACATCCGTTACGCCGCCCTGCGCGAACGGGACGGTCTCATCCCCGGCGCCCTCGTCGTCGAGCGCAACGAGCTCGAGTGGCGGCTCGATCCCCGGGGCAGCCACCGCCTCCCCGAGGCGACGAGCCACGACCTGCGCATCGTCGTGATCTGCAACGAGGGGTACGCCTCCAGCCTGGCCGTCCAGTCCCTGCAGCAGCTGGGGCTGCACCGGGCCACGGATCTGGTCGGAGGGTTCCAGGCCTGGCGTGGTGCGGGGCTTCCGGTGGAGTGAACCGGAGGTCTGTGTGACGAGTCGGACGCAGCCGGCAGCCGCCGCCGCTCGGCGTCGGCCTCCGGCTCAGAATCCCTCGTCCGCCAGGAAGTCCGTGTCCTCGCCCTCCTCCTCCAGTGCCTGCCGGACCACGCGCAGGGCCATGCCCTCGGGGTAGCCCTTGCGGGCGAGCATGCCGGCCAGACGGCGGAGCCGCTTGTCGCGGTCGAGCCCTCGGGTGGAGCGGAGCTTGCGCGCGACGAGTTCACGCGCGGTCGCCTCTTCCTGCTCGGAGTCGAGCTGGGAGACGGCCTCGTCGATGAGGGTCGAGTCCACGCCCTTGGTGCGCAGTTCCCGGGCGAGCGCGCGCCGGGCCAGCCCTCGGCCGTGGTGGCGTGACTCCACCCAGGCGTCCGCGAAGGCGCTGTCGTTGATGAGGCCGACCTCTTCGAAGCGCGACAGCACCTCCTCGGCGGCGTCGTCCGGGATCTGCCGCTTGCGCAGGGCGTCGGCGAGCTGCTTGCGGGTCCGCGGGGTCCCGGTGAGCAGGCGCAGGCAGATCGCCCGAGCCTGCTCGACCGGGTCCCCTGGAGGTGCCCCCTGCTCGGCCCTCGACGAGGAGAGGTCACCTCCGTCCTCGGCGTCGGACGCCTCACCGAAGCCGCGTCGGCGCCGCCCGCGCCCACGACGCGCCCCGCCGGCACGGGAGCCGCTCCGTGAGCCGTCCCCCCGTGAGCCGCTCAGGTACCGCTGCTCGCCCCCGAAGGGCGCCTCCCCGTCCCCGTCCTCCTCGTGCCCGTCCGCCCCGTGCGTGACTTCCCGGTCCACGGCCGAGCCCGCATCGCCTCCGGTGCCCCTCCCCCGTGGGGCACCGGAGGCGGTGTACTCGTACTCCGCCCAGTCGGTTCGCCGTGTCACGGGTCAGCTCTTGGCGGCAGCGGCCTTGGTCTTGGCCGCCTTGGCCGCCGCCGGAGCGGGCACCGTCTTCGCGTCGTCCGGCGTGGCGGAGACCGAGGCGTCCGCGCCCGGCTCGGCGGCCGGCTCCTCGGGGCGCACGCCGACGCCCAGCTTCTCCTTGATCTTCTTCTCGATCTCGTTGGCCAGGTCGGGGTTGTCCTTCAGGAAGTTGCGCGCGTTCTCCTTGCCCTGGCCGAGCTGGTCGCCCTCGTACGTGTACCAGGCGCCGGCCTTGCGGACGAAGCCGTGCTCCACGCCCATGTCGATGAGGCCGCCCTCGCGGCTGATGCCCTGGCCGTAGAGGATGTCGAACTCGGCCTGCTTGAAGGGCGGCGCGACCTTGTTCTTGACGACCTTGCAGCGGGTGCGGTTGCCGACCGCCTCGGTGCCGTCCTTCAGGGTCTCGATGCGGCGGATGTCGATGCGCACCGAGGCGTAGAACTTCAGCGCCCGGCCACCGGTCGTGGTCTCCGGGGAGCCGAACATCACGCCGATCTTCTCGCGGAGCTGGTTGATGAAGATCGCGGTGGTCTTGGACTGGTTGAGCGCGCTGGTGATCTTCCGCAGGGCCTGGCTCATCAGGCGGGCCTGCAGACCCACGTGGCTGTCGCCCATCTCGCCCTCGATCTCCGCGCGCGGGACGAGCGCGGCGACGGAGTCGATGACGATGAGGTCGAGGGCGCCGGAGCGGACCAGCATGTCCACGATCTCCAGGGCCTGCTCGCCGTTGTCCGGCTGGGAGAGGATGAGGTAGTCGATGTCGACGCCGAGCTTCTTCGCGTACTCGGGGTCGAGGGCGTGCTCCGCGTCGACGAAGGCGACCTGGCCTCCGGCCTTCTGCGCGTTCGCCACCGCGTGCAGGGTGAGGGTGGTCTTACCGGAGGACTCCGGTCCGTAGATCTCCACGACGCGGCCGCGCGGCAGGCCGCCCACGCCGAGGGCCACGTCCAGGGCGGTGGACCCGGTCGGGATGACCTCGATGGGCTCCTTGGACCGCTCGCCCATGCGCATGACCGCGCCCTTGCCGAATTGCCGTTCAATCTGTGCGAGCGCGGCATCCAGGGCCTTCTCGCGGTCGGTTCCTGCCATGGGTTCCACCCGATTTGCTTGAGTCGATCGCTTCACGTCAAAGACGCTAACGCCTGCCACTGACAATGCGCCCCGACGCCCGTCCGGCCTGTGGATAACTCGGGCACTTCTCCACCCAAAGTACGTCGAAACGCCCTTCGTTGAGCCTCACCGGAGACTCCATAAGAATGGATGTTCGATTTTCGTGTCAAGCGCACCACGCGGCCCTTCCGGCACGGACCACGCGGCAGCTTCCGGCACGGACCACGCAGCCCTCCCGGCACGGACCGCACCGTACCCCTGCCGGAGTACCGTGCCCCGACAGCCGAGGCCCGATTCGGGGAGGGCGGGACGGATGTGCCAGATCGACGCGGCGGCCAAGGAGGCCGCCGTCGCACGGTTCCTCGAGGAGTTCCCGCGGGCACCGCGGGCCGGCCGGGCCCACCCCGCGCTGCGCGGGTGCGAGGACGTCGCCTGGACGGAGTTCCCCGGCTGTCCCGCCGCGGTCCCGGCCCTGCTGCGCGCACTGCTCGATCCGGCCGCGGCTCCGGAGGCCGAGCGGGTGCTCGGCAACGTCCTGATGGACGGTGTCTTCCACATGGGCCCCGCCATGCCGGCGGCCCTGCCGTTCCTGCTCCGTCTGGCGGCCGGTCCGAAGGAACCGGCGCGGACCGGGCTGGTCGAGCTCCTGCTCGTCGTCGCGGAGTTCTCACTGCCCGTGGACGGCGGCGGCGAGCGGGCGGTCCGGGTCTTCGGCAGCGACCGTGACCACCCGGAACGCGCACAGTGCCGGGCCGTGTTCGCCGACCATGCCGACCTGGTGCACGGTCTGCTGGACGGCAGGACGCTGCCCGAGGGATTCCTCGGGCCCGACGAGCGCGCGAGCCTCCTGCGGGCCGCGACACCGTGAGGGGCCGGGTGGCTCCCAGCCCTTCAGGAGGAGCTCTCGCCGGAGCCCGGGGCCTCGGGCCTCTCGCCTGAGCCGGGGCCCTTGGGCCGCTCGGCCCCTGGCCGCTCCGCCCCTGGCCGCTCCGCACCTGGCTGCTCCGCCCCCGGCCGCCGGGCCCAGAGCAGCCTCGCGCGTGTGATCACGCCCGGCCCCTCCCCGCGGCGGCGATGGCCGTGCACCCGTGGGTCGTCCGTGACGTCGTACCGCTTCACGTACGCCCCCAGGAAGGCCTGGAGCGTGGCGATGGCGGGGATGGCGATCAGCGCGCCGACGGCACCGAGGAGCGCGGTGCCCGCGATGACCGAGCCGAAGGCGACCGCGGGGTGGATGTCGACGGTCTTGGAGGTCAGCTTGGGCTGCAGCACGTAGTTCTCGAACTGCTGGTAGATCACCACGAAGATCAGCACCCACAGCGCGTACCAGGGGTTCACCGTGAACGCGATCAGCATGGGCAGGGCGCCCGCGAGGTACGTGCCGATGGTGGGGATGAACTGCGACACCAGGCCCACCCACACGGCGAGCACGGGCGCGTAGGGCACGTCCAGGACCTGCAGCAGGACGAAGTGCGCTATGCCGGAGATCAGCGCCATCAGGCCGCGGGAGTAGATGTAGCCGCCGGTCTTGTTCACCGCGATCTCCCACGCGCGCAGCACCTCGGCCTGCCGGGCGGGCGGCAGGACGGAGCAGAGCGCGCGGCGCAGTCGCGGGCCGTCGGCGGCGAAGTAGAACGAGAACAGCGCGATCGTCAGGAGCTGGAAGAGACCGCCGATGACCTGGGCGGACACGTCCAGCACGCCCGTGGCGCTGTTCTGCACGTAGTTGCGCAGCCAGTCGGAACGGAGCAGCCCCTCCTGGATGTCCACGCGCTTCAGGTCGGTCTTGAAGTGCGTGTTGATCCAGTTGATGACGGAGTCGAGGTACTCGGGGAAGCCCTCGATCATCTTGATGATCTGGTCCGCGAGGATGGAACCGAGCAACGTGACGAAGCCGGCCGCCACGATCATCACGCCGATGAAGACGATGAACGTGGCCAGCCCTCGGCGCATGCCGCGCGAGGCCATCCAGCTCACCGCGGGTTCGATGGCGAGCGCCAGGAAGAACGCGATGAGGATGTTGATCAGCAGGCCGGTGAGCTGGTGGAAGGCCCAGCTGCCCAGCTGGAACACGGCGACGAGAGTGAGGGCGAGCACCATGGCGCGCGGCAGCCAGCGCGGCATGCGGCCGTTCGGCCCGGCGGCCCCGCCGACCGGGGGACGGGCGGGCGGGGTCGTACCGAAGGGGGACTGCTGGGCTGCCTGCCCGGTCTCGTCAGAGGGTGCCACGCACCAAGTCTGGCCCACGCCACCGACAGCCGTCTGCCCGCCTGCGATCTTCGTGACCGGCCGGCGATCTTCGTGACCGGCCGGTGGTCTGCCAAGACGGCCGACGGTCTCCTAGAAGGACCGACGGTCTCCTGGAAGGGCCAGCCGTCAGCGAGGTCGGCCGGCAGCGGTCAGCGCTTCTCCCTGGGCACGTCCATCACCGCGCAGACCACGTGCCAGACGTCCTTGGCGTCCCAGCCGGCCGCCAGCGCCTCGTGCACGGTACGTCCGCCGAGCTCCGACATCACGTGGTCGCGCGCGAAGGTGTCGGCGTAGCCCGCACCGAAGTGCTCCGCCATCCGCTGCCAGAAGACCGTCAACCGCATGACCCCAGTATCCCGCCCCTGGGGGTGGGCCTGAGCCGGGACCGCCTGCCGGCGCCCTTTTCCGTCCTACGGTCTGACCCATGGCCGAAACAGGAGCTACCGCACTCCCCCCGACGCCCCCGCCGCACACCCCCGTGGCGCGCGCCGAACGCTTCGTCTGGCTCACCGCGCGCGTGCTGGAGCAACGCCTCTTCGCCCATCACTTCCGGGGCGGCGCCGCCGATCCGGTGGAAACCGCCCTGGACGCCTACCGCAACGACGACGGCGGGTACGGCCACGCCCTGGAGCCCGATCTGCGCGGCCCGGTCAGCCAGCCGCTGCACACCGCCCACGCCCTGCGCGTCCTGGACGCCGTCGGACGCTGCGCCGGCCAGCGCGTGGAGCGCATGTGCCGCTATCTGACGTCCGTCTCCACGGCGGACGGCGCGCTCCCGGCGATCCACCCCAGCCAGCGCGCCTATCCGACGGCCCCCTTCGTGCCGGTCGTGGACGACCCGCCCAGCGACCTGCTGGCCACCGGCCCGGTGGTCGGGCTGCTGCACCGCAACGAGGTGTGGCACGCCTGGCTGTTCCGGGCCACGGACTTCTGCTGGCAGGCGGTCGAGTCCCTGGAGAAGTCGCACCCGTACGAGATCGAGGCCGCCGTGGCGTTCCTGGACTCCGCCCCCGACCGCACGCGCGCGGAGGCGGCCGCCGACCGCCTGGGCCGCCTGGTACGGGCACAGGGTCTGGCGGCCCTGGACCCGGAGAACCTGGACGCGTATCCGGTCTCCCCGGGGTACGCCCCGGGCGAGCACCACTTCCCGTACGACTACGCGAGGACACCGCGGTCGCTGGCGCGCGCGTGGTTCACGGACGACGAGATGGCCCGTTCCCTGGACCACCTCGCGGCCCAGCAGGGGGAGGACGGCGGCTGGCCGGTGCGCTGGCGCCAGTGGGCCCCGGCACCCGCGCTGGAGGCCCGTCCGATCGTGACGATCGAGGCCCTGCACGCCCTGCGCGCGTACGGGCGGGCCATCGGCTGATCAGGCTCCCAGGGCGCGCACGCCCGCGGTCACCACCACGGCCGCCGCGACGACGAGCAGGAACGGCGCGCGCAGCACCAGTGCCAGGGCCGCTGCCGCGAGCCCGGCGGCCCGGGCGTCCAGCACCAGCGTCTGCCCGTCGGCGAAGGTCTGCTGGGCGGTGAGGGCCGCGAGCAGCGCGACGGGCAGCAGCGCGGCGAGACGCTTGACGACGGGGCGCTCCAGGGCTCCCGCGGGCACCAGCAGCCCGGCCAGCTTCACGGCGTAGCACCCGAGGACGGTCACACCGATCGCGATCCAGACGTTCATCACGAGTCCTCCCGTCCCCTGCGCCGGCCGTCCGCCCACAGCACGATCGGCGCCGCCAGCGCGGCCGTCAGCACCGGCACCCCGGCGGGCAGTACGGGCAGCAGCCCGAGCCCCAGCAGCACGGCGACCCCGGCGACGGCCCGCTCGGCGACGCTCTTGAGCATCGGCGCGAGCAGCGCCAGGAACACCGCGGGCCCCGCGGCGTCCAGCCCCCACGCGTCGGTGTCCCCGATGGGCACCGGCGCCCAGGGCGCCGAGCAGCGTGGTGACGTTCCAGAGCACGTACAGGCTCAGCCCGGTCACCAGGAAGCCGAGCCGGGCACCGCGCCGGGTGGGCTGGGCGAGCGCGACGGCGGCCGTCTCGTCGATCACCCACTGGGCGGCGAACGGCCGCACCGCGCGCGGGAGGGCCAGCAACTGCGACAGACGCAAGCCGTAGAAGGCGTTCCGCACGCCCAGGAAGAAGGCCCCGGCGGCGGCCGTGAACGGGCCGCTCCCGGCCGCGAGAGCCCCCACCAGGGCGAACTGGGACGCCCCGGTGAACACCAGGAGACTGAGGACGCAGGTCTGGAGCAGCGAGAGGCCGCTGCCGGCCGAGGTCACTCCGAAGGCGAACCCGGACAGCCCCACGGCGACCCCGACGCCCAGAGCGTCCCGCACGACCGCGCTGTCCGGCTTCCCGCCTGGTGCTGTGTCTGTGAGTGCTGTCGGTTCTGCCACGCACCGCAACCTACGGCCGGCCCCTACGGCGGGTCTTGTACGTTCTTGCGCTCCCGCTGGTAGGCCCCCGGAGGGACTCCGATGATCCGGCTGAAGTGCCGGTTGAGATGGGGCTGGTCGGTGAACCCCACGGTCACGGCCACCTCCGAGGGGGCCGTGCCCGCGTCCAGCAGGCGCCGCGCCCTGCGGACCCGCGCGTCCGTGAGCCACGTGTGCGGCGGCATCCCGTAGGCGTCGCGGAAGGCCCGCAGCAGGGCGAACGGGCTGGTCCCGAGGTCAGCCGCCAATTGCTCCAGGGTCGGCGGCCGCGCCATCCGCTCCTCCAGCACACCACGCGCGCGTGCCGCGATCCGGGCACCGGCCGTCCGCACCCTGCGCTGCGGCAGCGGTCCCCCGTTCAACCGCAGCAACCTGGTCACGGCGACCCTGAGCAGCGTGTCAGCGGCCAGCGCGTTGCCCTCGTCGGCGGCCCGCAGCACCTGGTGCACCAGACCGACGGCATACGGGTCGTCCAGCACCGGGCTGACGAACCCGGGCGTCCCGCGCAGAGCCGTCGTCTCGGCGGCGATCTCCGCCACCACGTCCGCCGACGGGTACACGGCCCCGTACCGCCACCCCTCGGGCACCCCGGCCCGCCCGGTGTGCGGGGTGTCCGGGTTGACCAGCGCGAGGGCCCCGGCCCCCGCGTACTGATCGCCTCCGCCGTGGTGGAACACCTCCACCCCGTCGGCGATGGCGGCGATCACGAAGTTCTCGTGGGTGTGCCGCACGAACGTCTTCCGCACGTACCGAGCCCGCAGCAGATCGACCCCGGGCAGCTCGTCGTACCGCCAATGCCGCGCTCGCTCGCTCACAGGACCATTGTCCGCGGCGGCGACACTCCCGCGGGCCCGGCCCCGCCCTCGTCGAACACGGCCCCGCCCCCGCCGAAACGGCCGGCGGACACGCGGCGGCCCGCCGTTGTCAGTGCCGGGGTGCACGATGGACGCATGCCCAGCAACGCGCACCGAGCCCTGGACGGCTTCTCCCCCGCGACCCGCGCCTGGTTCACGGGTGCCTTCCCCGCGCCCACCACGGCCCAGGCGGGCGCGTGGCGGGCCATCCACGAGGGCTCGGACGTGCTGGTCGTCGCCCCCACCGGTTCCGGCAAGACCCTGGCCGCCTTCCTCGCCGCCCTGGACCAGCTGGCCTCGACCCCTCCCCCGGCCGACTCCAAGAAGCGCTGCCGGGTGCTGTACGTGTCTCCCCTGAAGGCCCTGGCGGTGGACGTCGAGCGCAACCTCCGCAGCCCCCTGACCGGCATCCGCCAGGAGTCCGTGCGGATGGGCCTGCCCGAGCCCGAGGTCAGGGTGGGCATCCGCTCGGGCGACACCCCCGCCGCCGAGCGCCGCGCCCTGTCGACGCGCCCGCCGGACATCCTGATCACGACCCCCGAGTCGCTGTTCCTGATGCTGACGTCGGCCACGCGCGAGGCGCTGACCGGCATCGAGACGGTGATCCTGGACGAGGTGCACGCGGTCGCCGGCACCAAGCGCGGCGCCCACCTCGCGCTCTCCCTGGAGCGGCTGGACGACCTCCTGCCGAAGCCGGCCCGCCGCATCGGCCTGTCGGCGACGGTCCGCCCGGTCGACGAGGTCGCCCGCTTCCTCTCCCCCCGCCGCAAGGTGGAGATCGTCCAGCCGGAGTCGGGCAAGGAGTTCGACCTCTCCGTGGTGGTCCCGGTCGAGGACCTGGGCGAGCTGGGCGGCTCCCCGGTGTCGGACGGCTCGGAGGGCGCCGAGCGGCCGTCGATCTGGCCGCATGTCGAGGAGCGGATCACCGACCTGGTCCAGTCCCACCGCTCCACGATCGTCTTCGCCAACTCCCGGCGCCTCGCGGAGCGCCTGTGCAACCGCCTGAACGAGATCGCGTACGAGCGGGCCACGGGCGAGCCCCTGGAGGAGCACCACTCCCCCGCCGAGATGATGGGCGGCTCGGGCGGTTCCCAGGGCGCGCCTCAGGTCATCGCCCGGGCCCACCACGGCTCGGTGTCCAAGGAGCAGCGTGCCCTGGTCGAGGAGGACCTCAAAGCGGGCCGCCTGCCCGCGGTCGTGGCCACGTCCAGTCTCGAACTGGGCATCGACATGGGCGCGGTGGACCTCGTGGTGCAGGTGGAATCACCCCCCTCGGTGGCCTCCGGTCTCCAGCGCGTGGGGCGGGCGGGCCACCAGGTGGGCGCGGTCTCCACCGGCGTGGTGTTCCCGAAGTACCGTGGCGACCTCGTCCAGGCGGCGGTGGTCACCGAGCGGATGCGCACCGGTGCCATCGAGTCCCTGAGGGTCCCGGCCAACCCCTTGGACGTCCTGGCCCAGCAGCTCGTCGCGATGACGGCGATGGGCACCTGGCAGTTCGACGACCTCCTCGCCGCCGTCCGCCGGGCCGCCCCCTTCGCCTCGCTGCCCGAGTCGGCCTTCACGGCGGTCCTCGACATGCTCGCCGGCCGCTACCCGTCGGACGCGTTCGCGGAGCTGCGCCCGCGCGTGGTGTGGGACCGCGTCACCGGTGAGATCACCGGCCGCCCAGGCGCCCAGCGCCTCGCCGTCACCTCCGGCGGCACGATCCCCGACCGCGGCCTGTTCGGCGTCTTCCTCGCGGGCGCCGACCCGAAGAAGGGCGGCGGCCGGGTCGGCGAGCTCGACGAGGAGATGGTCTACGAGTCCCGCGTCGGCGACGTCTTCACGCTGGGCACGAGCTCCTGGCGCATCGAGGACATCACCCGCGACCGCGTCCTGGTCTCCCCCGCCCCTGGCGTGCCGGGTCGGCTGCCCTTCTGGAAGGGCGACCAGCTGGGCCGCCCGCTCGAACTGGGCCGGGCGGTCGGCGCGTTCCTGCGTGAGGTCGGCTCACTGTCCAAGGACGACGCCCGGCTGCGTCTGCTCGCCGCCGGACTGGACGCCTGGGCGGCGGACAACGTCCTGTCGTACCTGGACGAACAGCGCGAGGCCTGCGGCCACGTCCCGGACGACCGGACGATCGTCGTGGAGCGCTTCCGCGACGAGCTGGGCGACTGGCGCGTGGTCGTCCACTCCCCCTTCGGCGCGCAGGTGCACGCCCCCTGGGCCCTCGCCCTCGGCGCCAAGCTCTCCGAGCGGTACGGCATGGACGCGCAGGTCATGCACGCCGACGACGGCATCGTCCTGCGCCTGCCGGACGCCGACCTGATGGGCCTGGACCTACTGGACCAGGACCCGGTCAGGATGGGCCGGGAGTACGACGCCGAGCAGGCCCCCGTGGGCGCCGCCGACGTCGTCTTCGACAAGGGCGAGGTCGACCAGGTCGTCACCGACCAGGTGGGCAGCTCGGCCCTGTTCGCCTCCCGCTTCCGCGAGTGCGCCGCCCGCGCGCTGCTGCTGCCGCGCCGCAACCCGGGCAAGCGCACCCCGCTGTGGCAGCAGCGCCAGCGCGCCTCCCAGCTGCTCCAGGTGGCCAGCGAGTTCGGCTCGTTCCCGATCGTCCTGGAGGCGGTCCGCGAGTGCCTCCAGGACGTCTTCGACGTCCCCGGGCTCGTGGAGCTGATGGGCGACCTGGAGTCCCGCAAGGTGCGCCTCGTCGAGGTCACCACGCCCGAGCCCTCCCCCTTCGCGCGCTCCCTCCTCTTCGGCTACGTCGCCCAGTTCCTGTACGAGGGCGACTCCCCGCTCGCCGAACGCCGCGCCGCCGCCCTGTCCCTGGACTCCCGGCTGCTCGCCGAGCTGCTGGGCCAGGCGGAGCTGCGCGAACTGCTCGACGCGGACGTGCTGACGGAGCTGGAGCGCGAGCTCCAGTGGCTCACGGACGACCGCCGCGTCAAGGACGCCGAGGGGGTCGCCGACCTCCTCCGCCTCCTCGGCCCGCTCACGGACGCGGAGCTGGCCGAGCGGGGCGCCGAGCCGCAGTGGGCCCAAGAGCTGGCCGGTGCCCGCCGCGCCATCCGGGTCCGCATCGCCGGTGCCGACCACTGGGCGGCGATCGAGGACGCGGGCCGCCTGCGCGACGCCCTGGGCACGGCACTGCCCGTCGGCGTCCCGGAGGCCTTCACCGAGCCGGTCAAGGACCCCCTCGGCGACCTCCTCGCGCGCTACGCCCGCACGCACGGACCGTTCACGTCGGCCACGGCGGCGGCCCGCTTCGGCCTGGGCGTCGCCGTCACCGAGGGCGCCCTCCAGCGGCTCGCCGCGGCCGGCCGGATCGTCCAGGGCGAGTTCCACCCGTCCGGGATCGGCCAGGAGTGGTGCGACGCGGCGGTGCTGCGCCGACTGCGCCGCCGCTCCCTCGCGGCCCTGCGGCACGAGCTGGAGCCGGTGCCGCCGGCCGCGCTCGCCCAGTTCCTCCCCCAGTGGCAGCACATCGGCAAGGGGCACTCCCTGCGCGGCATCGACGGGCTGGTGCGCGCCATCGAGCAGCTGCAGGGCGCGTCCGTGCCGGCCTCCGCCCTGGAGAAGCTGGTCCTGCCCTCCCGGGTCGTGAACTACACGCCCGCGATGCTGGACGAGCTCACCGCCGCCGGAGAGGTGGTCTGGGCCGGGGCCGGCTCCCTCCCCGGCAAGGACGGCTGGGTCTCCCTCTACGTGGCGGACGCGGCCCCCCTGCTCCTGCCGCCCCCGCACCCCCTGGAGCTGACGGCCCTCCACCAGTCCGTTCTCGACGCGCTCTCCGGGGGCTACGGCCTGTTCTTCCGTCAGATCGCCGACCAGGTCCGCGCCACCACCCACCCCGACGCCACGGATCCCCAGCTGGCCGACGCCCTGTGGGACCTCGCCTGGTCCGGCCGCCTGACGAACGACACGCTCTCTCCCATGCGCTCCCTGCTCGGCTCGGGCCGTACGGCGGGTTCCACGGCCCACCGCGCCAAGCGCACGGTCCCGCGCGGCCGCTACGGCTCCCTGACGGCCGCGGCCCGCCCGGCGTCCCGCTCAGGACCGCCGACCGTCGCCGGCCGCTGGTCCCTGCTCCCGGCCCACGAGCCGGACCCCACGGTCCGGGCGCACGCCCTGGCCCGCACTCTCCTCGACCGGCACGGCGTGGTCACCAGGGGCGCGGTCGCGGCGGAGGGCGTCGAGGGCGGCTTCTCGGCGACGTACCGCGTCCTGTCCGCCTTCGAGGAGAGCGGCCAGGCCCGCCGCGGCTACGTGGTGGAGGGCCTGGGCGCGGCGCAGTTCGCGATGGACGGCGCCGTGGACCGCCTGCGCGCGGTGTCCAACGCCCGCGACCGGGGCGAGGCCCTGCCCGGTCCCCCTCCGGGCCGGGACCCGGACCCCTTCACGGCCCACGACTTCGCCGACCCGTACGACTCGACCCCCTCCACCGACCACACCGACGACCCGGGCCACGACGGCTTCCCCAACCAGGGCCACGACGGCTTCCTCGACCAGGGCCTCGCCCGCGACGGCTTCTTCGACCAGGGCGGCCGCACCCAGAACGCCTTCCGCACCCCCGAGCCGTCCCCGGACGAGTGGGTCTCGCCCCGTGACCGCGCCCCGCAGGGGACCCCACCCTGGCAGAACGGCGGACGCCCGGGGTACGACGGATTCCCGGGCCGCCGCAACCGCCCGGACGCCACCGCCCGCGCCGTCGTCCTCGCCGCCGCCGACCCGGCGAACGCGTACGGCGCTGCCCTGGCCTGGCCCGAGCCCCCGACCGGCGCCGGGCACAAGCCGGGCCGCAAGGCGGGCTCCCTGGTGGTGCTGGTCGACGGCAAGCTGACGCTCTACATGGAGCGCGGCGGCAAGACCCTGCTCGCCTGGGCCGCCGACCCGGACGGCGACCCCGCCGGCGACCCCCGCCTGACCGCTGCCGCGGAGGCACTCGCGGCAGCCGCCCGAGCGGGCTCCCTCGGCACGGTCACGGTGGAGCGCGTCAACGGCGCCCAGGCCCTGACCTCCCCCATCGGCACCCTCCTGGAAGGAGCGGGCTTCATCGCGACACCCCGAGGACTCCGCCTGCGCGCCTGACGGCCCACGGTCCATCGGCGCCCCGGCGCCCACCGGCACCCCGGCACCCCGGCACCCCGGCACCCGCTCAGTGCCCGTGCCACCCTTGACGTATGCCCGAAGGAGACACGGTCTGGCAGACCGCGAGACGGCTGCACAGCGCCCTCGCGGGCAAGGTGCTGACCCGCAGCGACCTCCGGGTGCCCCGCTTCGCCACGGCCGACCTCACGGGCCGTGTCGTCCTCGACGTCACCCCGCGAGGCAAGCACCTCCTGACCCGCGTCGAGGGCGGCCTGACCCTCCACTCCCACCTGCGGATGGACGGCTCCTGGAAGGTCTACGACAACGGCCGGCGCTGGACCGGCGGACCCGGCCACCAGATCCGCGCGATCCTCGGCAACACCGACCGCACGGCCGTCGGCTACCGACTCCCCGTTCTGGAACTCCTGCGCACCACCGACGAGCACCGCGCGGTCGGCCACCTCGGTCCCGACCTCCTCGGCCCCGACTGGGACCCCGACCGGGCCCTCGCCAACCTCCTCCAGGACCCGGCCCGCCCCCTCGGCGAGGCCCTGCTCGACCAGCGCAACCTCGCCGGCATCGGCAACGTCTACAAGAGCGAGCTGTGCTTCCTCCTGGGCGTCACCCCCTGGCTCCCCGCGGGCGACCTGCCCGCCGAGCGCGCCGCGAAGCTGCCCGCGCTCGCCAAGAAGCTGCTGGAGACCAACCGCGACCGCCCGATCCGCAGCACGACAGGCCGCCGCGGCCAGGACCTCTTCGTGTACGGCCGGGCACCCCGCCCCTGCCTGCGCTGCGGCACCTCCGTCCGGGTGGCTGACCAGGGCGACGGCTCCCGCGAACGCCCCACCTACTGGTGCCCCGCCTGCCAGCCCGGCCCCGCCCCCGCGCCGACCGGACGCATCCGGACCCGGTCCCACTAATTGACGGGCCGTCAGAAACGCTCGTACGGTCCCGGTATGCCCGTCACGGCGTACGACCTCACCGGCCGGACCGCGTTCGTCACCGGCGCCGCGAGCGGCATCGGCCGGGCCTCGGCGCTCCTGCTCGCCGAGGCGGGCGCGACCGTGCACTGCGCGGACCGCGACGCCGAGGGCCTGCGCGAGACGGCGACCGCGATCAAGGCCGCCGGCGGCACCGCCCGCACCCACGTCCTCGACGTCACCGACCGCTCCCGGCTGCGGCAGGCCATCACCTCCTGCGCACGCCTGGAGGTCCTGGCCGCGATCGCCGGCGTCATGCACAGCAGCCCGGTACTGGAGACCCGGGACGAGGACCTCGAGCGGGTACTGAACGTGAATTTCAAGGGCGTGCTCTACGCCTGCCAGGAGGCGGCCCGACTGATGATCGCCCGCGGCACCCGGGGCAGCATCGTCACCATGGCCTCGGGCGCCGTCGACACAGGCGGCCCCGGACTGCTCTGCTACGGCGCGGCCAAGGCGGCGGTCGTCCAGCTGACGAAGACTCTCGCGACCGAGGTCGGCCGGCACGGCATCCGCGTCAACGCGGTCGCACCGGGCTGGATCCGTACGCCGATGACCGACCGCCACGACAGCGAGGCCCAGACGCGCACGGAGTCCGCCATGGCCCGCATGTCACCCCTGGGCCGGGTCGGCGAGCCCGAGGACATCGCCCACGCGGTCCTGCACCTGGCCTCCGACGCCTCGGCCTTCACAACGGGTCAGATCCTCCGCCCGAACGGGGGCGTGGCGATGCCGTGGTAGCCCCGGCCTCACCGATGAGCCGACCACCGCCCCACCGCGCGACCAGCGACGGCACACACCCCCACGGCCCGGCCGACGCCGCCGGGCCAGCCGTCCGATACAGCCGCCGTCCGATTGCCCTGAGCCCAGCCCTCTGCCGGCCCACGAGCCACGCCATCGACGGCCCCCACAACCCCTCATCCCCGCCGCGTCACCGCACCCCGCCCCGCCGTGACACCACACCCTCCCGACGGAACACCCCACCCCACCCCCGCGACACCACACCCCGACCCCCCACTCCCCAGAACCTCCGCCACCACCCCGAGCCGACAACCCCCCGCGCCCGCCCCTTCGGCACACAATGCACCGGCAACACACTCAGCCCCCACCCACCGGCCGCGACGGCCGCCTCCAGCACCCCCGCACCGGGCGCCACCGCCAGCCGGAGCACGGCCCACCACCACAGCGCCCCCAGCCCGAGCAGGCCCCCGCGCATCCCCCAGCGCCAGACCCCCCGGCGGCGCTCTATCCCCGCCATGGCCGCCACCTCCGGCCCGACGCTATTCGGCCGCCCGACCCCCCGGACAGGGCGCACCACGGGCACACAGGCGCACCGCGCACCCCTCCCCGCCGAGCGGCGACACCCCCGCCCGGCCCCGCGCCCACTGCCACGCAGGCCGCCGCCTCCACAGAGGCCGCCGCGCCCGCTGCCCCCACAGAGGCCGCAGCTCCCACTGCCACGCAGGCCGCCGCACCCGCTCCGGTCACCCGTTCTCGGCCTGGAACATCCAGTGATGCTTCTCCAGGTCCGCGGTGATCCCGATGAAGATGTCCTGGCTCACCGGATCCGGCTCACCGGTCGCCTCCACCCGCTCCCGCATCCGCGCGATCACCGCGCCCAGCGCCTCGACGAGCGTCCCCACGGCGGTCGTGTCGTCGACCCAGCCCTCGGGCGTCACACCGATACCGCTGCCGACGGCCACCGTCGCGGCCCGCCCGTCGGGCGGGATCCCGAGCGCGGCGGCGCGCTCCGCCACCGTGTCGGAGTACTGCCGCGCGGTGTCGACGACCTCGTCGAGCTGGAGGTGCACGGAACGGAAGCGCGGCCCCACCACGTTCCAGTGGATCTGCTTCGCCACGAGGGCGAGGTCGACCAGGTCGACGAGGGCACCCTGCAGCGCCTCGGAGACGGTCTTCAGGCTCGCGTCCGACAACGGGCTCTTCACGACGTACATCCGCACCTCCGTGGACTGCCCCCCGCCATCCCCTCAACGATGACGGCCGCACGCCCCACCGGCAAACGCACACAAACCGGGCACGTCGGGGTCAGGCGGCCCCCAGGCAAGCGAAAACCCCGACCGATATCCCTCCGGATCTCCCAGAGAACCCCGGCCGGGGCCTCACCACGTCTCGGCGCCCGATCAGCACCGTTCGTTCATGCCGCGCACGCGCGAACGCTCACGCGGCGACGACGTCCACCGCCTCGGCGGGCGCCTTGATGGTCACCCGTTCCGGTGGCACACCGGTCACCGAAACGGAGCCCAGCATCGGCCGAACCGGCGTGGGCACAGGCTCGCTGGGGGTGGCCGCAGCGGACTGGGCCAGCTCGGCGAGGGCGAGTTCGTCGCTCACTTCCCGCATGAGCTCGGACATCCGTACGTCCAGCGCGTCGCAGATGGCGGAGAGCAGCTCGGAGGAAGCCTCCTTCTGCCCCCGCTCCACCTCGGAGAGATAGCCGAGTGAGACTCGGGCGGACGAGGAGACTTCGCGCAGAGTACGGCCCTGGCGCTGGCGCTGCCGACGCAGCACGTCACCCAGCAGGCGACGGAGCAGAATCATCGGTGGCTCCCTCCTCGGACCGCGTAGCCGCATCCATTACGCCCCACCGTACCGCCTTGCGCCGCGGCCGTGCGGGGAGCGATGTCGTGTTCACTCAGGGCTGCAAACATCAAAACCCCCCGTTCCGTTCCGTATCCTGTGCCCGCTCATTCCCAGTCTGTTCGCTCGCAAGCTCCTCCAGGAGCAGTGCGAGTACGCTCCGTACACTCTCTCTACGAATTTCCGCGCGGTCGCCGTTCAACCGCAGACCCTCCACTTTTCCGCCGCCGGCAGAACCGGAATCGGCCCCGGCGGGTCCGTCCACGGCCACGAAGACCGTCCCGACGGGCTGTCCGTCCTGCGGATCCGGGCCCGCCACACCGGTGGTCGCGATGCCCCAGTCGGTGTTGAGGGCCTTGCGCACGCCGACCGCCATCTGCGCCGCGACCTGCGGGTCCACCGCTCCGCGCGCCGCCAGCAGGGTGGCGTCGACACCGAGCAGTTCCTGCTTCAGTTCGGTGGCGTAGGCGGTCACCGAGCCCCGGAAGACCTTGGACGCCCCGGGGACGGATGTGATCTCCGCCGCAACGAGGCCACCGGTCAGCGACTCCGCGACGGCGAGCGTCTCGCCCTTCACCGTGAGTAGTCGCACCACGTCGGTGGCCGTGGAACTCACGCTTCCTTCTCCTCCAACGCGGCCTTGCGCTCGGCGATTCCCCGCCTGCGCAGCACAATGGCCTGTTTCACATAGTCGAGCCCGGTCACCACGGTCAGTACGACCGCCGCGGCCATCACCCACCACCTCAGGGTGGCCAGCCACCCCGTCAGCGCCAGCACGTACATGCCCACGGCCACGCCCTGGGTGAGCGTCTTGAGCTTGCCTCCGCGGCTGGCGGGGATGACGCCGTACCGGATGACGAGGAAACGCAACAGGGTGATCCCCAGTTCCCGCCCGAGGATGACCCCGGTCACCCACCACGGCAGATCGCCGAGCGCGGACAGGCAGATCAGCGCCGCCCCCATGATCGCCTTGTCGGCGATGGGGTCGGCGATCTTCCCGAAGTCCGTGACCAGGTTGTAGGCGCGCGCCAGGTGGCCGTCGAAGAGGTCGGTGATCATGGCGATGGCGAAGGCCGCCCAGGCGAGGGACCGCCACGCCGGGTCGTATCCGCCGTCGGCGAGCATCAGCGCGACGAAGGCCGGTACGAGGACCAGCCGGAGCATCGTCAGGAGGTTGGCGATGTTCCAGACACTGGCCTGGTTGACGGCGGCCGCCGCCAGCTTCCCGCCCCGCGCCGGCCTGTCCTCGCCCTGCGCGTCGTCGACGCTCTCCGGGGCCTCGTCCACGCCGGCCCCGGCCTCACCCGAGGCCGCACCGCCGTGACCCGCACCGGCCGCACCGCCGTGACCCGCACCACCATGACCCGCACCGGCCGGCGCGCCGGGCCCCGCTCCGGTCGCCCCGCCCTCGGCCGACCGCGCGGCCGCACGCCCCACCGCCGCCCCGGGAACCTTCCCCGAGGCCGCGGAGGCCGCGCCTGCCGCGGCCCTCCTCGCGCCGGAGGGGCCTCCCGCCGCGGATGCCGGGACACCGGTCATCTGCCCGCCTCCTCACTCCACGCAGGCGACGCGAACGAGCTCTGCAGCGGCTCGGCCACCAGGTCGACACCCTCCGTACCGACCACCTTGGCCTCGACCATACGGCCGACGCCCAGACCCTCGCCGCTCGTGAGCAGCACCTGGCCGTCCGTCTCGGGCGCCTGGTGCGCCGCGCGGCCGTACACGCCGTCCTCGTCCACGGACTCGACGAGCACGTGCACCGTCTGGCCGACGCGCTCCTCGGCGCGCTGCGAGACGAGCTCCTCGGCGAGCCGGGAGACGCGGGCCAGCCGCTCGGCGACGACGTCCTCGTCGAGCTTGTTCTCGTACGTCGCCGCCTCGGTGCCCTCCTCGTCGGAGTAGCCGAAGACGCCGATGGCGTCCAGCCGGGCGCCGTTAAGGAAGCGCTCCAGCTCGGCGAGGTCGGCCTCGCTCTCGCCGGGGAAGCCGACGATGAAGTTGGAGCGCACGCCGGCCTCGGGCGCCTTGCTGCGGATGGTGTCGAGCAGTTCCAGGAACCGGTCGGTGTCACCGAAGCGGCGCATCGCGCGCAGCACGCCGGGCGCGGAGTGCTGGAAGGACAGGTCGAAGTAGGGCGCGACCTTCGGGGTCGACGTCAGGACGTCGATGAGGCCGGGGCGCATCTCGGCCGGCTGGAGGTAGCTGACGCGCACCCGCTCGATGCCGTCGACCTCGGCGAGCTCGGGCAGCAGCGACTCCAGCAGGCGGATGTCGCCCAGGTCCTTGCCGTAGGAGGTGTTGTTCTCGGAGACCAGCATGATCTCCTTCACGCCCTGCTCGGCGAGCCAGCGGGTCTCGTTCAGCACGTCGCTCGGGCGGCGGGAGATGAAGGAGCCGCGGAAGGACGGGATGGCGCAGAAGGAGCAGCGCCGGTCACACCCGGAGGCGAGCTTCACGGAGGCGACCGGGGAGCCGTCCAGCCGGCGGCGCAGGGGCGCGCGGGGGCCGGAGGCCGGAGCGAGGCCCTCCGGAAGGTCGGCGGGGGCGTGCCCGGGCAGCGCGACGCCGGTGGCCGACTCCTGCCGCTCCGCGGGGCTGATCGGCAGCAGCTTGCGCCGGTCGCGCGGGGTGTGCGCGGCGTGGATGCCGCCGTTCAGGATGGTCTGGAGGCGGTCGGAGATGTTCGCGTAGTCGTCGAAGCCGAGTACGCCGTCGGCCTCGGGGAGGGCCTCGGCGAGTTCCTTGCCGTACCGCTCGGCCATGCAGCCCACCGCCACGACGGCCTGGGTTCTGCCGTGTCCCTTGAGGTCGTTGGCTTCCAGGAGGGCGTCGACGGAGTCCTTCTTGGCGGCTTCGACGAAGCCACAGGTGTTCACGACGGCGACGTCCGCGGCCTCGGCGTCCTCCACGAGCTGCCAGCCGTCCGCCTCCAAACGGCCTGCGAGCTCCTCCGAGTCCACCTCGTTACGGGCGCAGCCAAGGGTGACGAGTGCGACGGTACGGCGTTCAGGCATGGGCTCAAGACTACTTCGTCCCGCTGACACCCCACGTCGACGGGGTTGGCCGATCATGGCCAACCCCGTATGTGCTGCACCCCTTCGGACGAGTCACCCGGCTTCGGGGTCGCCCTTGGTGTACGTCAGGCGTTCGACGGAGCCGGGCTGGAAGTCGTCCTCGATCTTCTTGCCGTTGACGAAGAGGTCGATCGCGCCGGCGTCCCCGAGGACCAGGTGGATCTTGGAGCTGTCCTGGAAGGTCTTGGAGTCGCCCTGCTTGAGGACGCCGTCGAAGAGCATCCGGCCGTTGTGGTCACGGGCGGCGATCCAGCTGCGGCCGTCGGCGGCGGCCACCTGGACCGTCACCTTGTCCTGCGGCGCGGCCGCGATGGCGCTGTCCGAGGGCTCGGGCTTGGGGGCGGCGGGCTTCTTGGTCTTGGTGGTGGGAGTGGCGGAGTCGCCGGGCGTGGAGCCCTCGGCCACGTTGGCCTCGCCGGAGCCGTCGTCGCCGCCCTGGAACATCGTGAACCCGACGAAGCCGATGACGGCGACGATCGCGGCGACCATGGCCGCGGTCCAGTTGGGCCCCCGCCGCTCCGGACGGATACGTTCCGCCTCGAAGAGGGGAGCTGCCGGGGTCGGTGCCGGACGCCCGCCGTGTTCGTCGCCGTACTGGGCGAGCAGCGGGGCCGGGTCGAGGTGGACGGCCTTGGCCAGGGTCCTGATGTGTCCGCGGGCGTACACGTCCCCACCGCAGGCGGTGAAGTCGTCCGCCTCGATGGCGTGCACGATGTTCATGCGGACACGGGTGGCGCTACTGACGTCGTCGACGGTCAGCCCGGCGGCGATACGAGCCTGCTGCAGGGCACGGCCGATGGAGGGGCGGGCTTCCTCGCGGTCTTCTTCGACGCGCTCGTCTTCGAACGGACGCTCGTCTTCAGGGGAGTTGCCGATGGACACGGGGGCGCCTTTCGAGCGTGTAGCCGCCTGTGCTGGAGGTTCAGTCTAGGGGGGGTACAAAAGGGTGGGGCAACCGGGCAGTGGCACTTTGTACGCCATCGGAATGGCCCGACATCCCGATGGTGGGGTCGCTGCTTTTCGCTTCCCTCAACTTGACGTACGCCGAACGGAAACGGTTGCTCGATGATCCCTTACGGGTGAGTCACGATCCGGACACCCGGTTGCCGTACACCGCCCCGCGAGGCGACCACCGTGTCCCGCTTCCCTACCCTTCAGACTCCCCCCGGATCAGGGCGAGCACGCCATCCAGCTCATCAGGCTTCACAAGAACGTCACGTGCCTTGGAACCCTCGCTCGGCCCGACGATGTTCCGGGACTCCATGAGGTCCATCAGCCGCCCGGCCTTGGCGAAGCCGACGCGCAGCTTGCGCTGGAGCATGGACGTCGAACCGAACTGCGTGGAGACGACCAGTTCCGCCGCCTGGCACAGCAGGTCGAGGTCGTCGCCGATGTCCTCGTCGATCTCCTTCTTCTGCTTGGTGCCGACGACGACGTCGTCCCGGAAGACGGGCGTCATCTGCTCCTTGCAGTGCCGGACGACGCCCGCGATCTCCTCCTCGGTGACGAAGGCGCCCTGCATACGGGTGGGCTTGTTGGCCCCCATCGGCAGGAACAGTCCGTCACCCTTACCGATGAGCTTCTCGGCGCCCGGCTGGTCGAGGATGACCCGCGAGTCGGCCAGCGAGGAGGTGGCGAAGGCGAGCCGGGACGGCACGTTCGCCTTGATCAGACCGGTGACGACGTCCACCGAGGGCCGCTGCGTGGCGAGCACCAGGTGGATGCCGGCCGCGCGCGCGAGCTGGGTGATGCGCACGATCGCGTCCTCGACGTCCCGCGGCGCCACCATCATCAGGTCGGCCAGCTCGTCCACGATGACCAGCAGGTACGGGTACGGCTGGAGCTCGCGCTCGCTGCCCTCGGGCGGCTTGACCTTGCCCTCGCGCACCGCGCGGTTGAAGTCGTCGATGTGCCGGTAGCCGTAGGCGGCCAGGTCGTCGTAGCGCAGGTCCATCTCGCGGACGACCCACTGGAGCGCCTCGGCGGCCCGCTTGGGGTTGGTGATGATCGGCGTGATCAGGTGCGGGATGCCCTCGTAGGCGGTCAGCTCGACCCGCTTGGGGTCGACGAGGATCATCCGGACGTCCTCGGGGGTCGCCCGCATCATGATCGAGGTGATCAGGCAGTTGATGCAGGACGACTTTCCGGAGCCGGTGGCGCCGGCGACCAGCATGTGCGGCATCTTCGCCAGCGAGTGCATGACGTAGCCGCCCTCGACGTCCTTGCCGAACGCGACCAGCATCGGGTCGTCGTCCTCGGCGGACTCCGCCAGACGCAGGACGTCACCGAGGTTGACCATCTCCCGGTCGGTGTTCGGGATCTCGATGCCGACCGCGGACTTGCCGGGGATCGGGCTGATGATCCGCACGTCCGGGCTGGCGACGGCGTAGGCGATGTTCTTGGCGAGGGCGGTGATCCGCTCGACCTTCACGGCGGGGCCGAGCTCGATCTCGTAGCGCGTGACCGTCGGCCCGCGGGTGAAGCCGGTGACGCTGGCGTCGACCTTGAACTCGGTGAAGACGTTGGTCAGCGCGGCGACTATGGCGTCGTTGGCGGCGCTGCGGGCCTTGCCCGGGCCGCCGCGCTCCAGCAGGTCGAGCGAGGGCAGGGAGTACGTGATGTCGCCGGAGAGCTGGAGCTGCTCCGCGCGCGGGGGCAGATCGCGGGGCTCGGAGGGCGGGGACTTGGTGAGGTCGCGGACGCCCGCCTTCGGCTTCTGCGGCTCCGGCTTGTCCTGCTGGGCCTTGTCCTGCTGGGGCCGGGCGGCCGGGACGGGCGTCGGCGTGGTCGGCTCCTGATCGCCCACCCGCACGCCCTGGGTGAGGTCGGCGACGATGGGCGAGGGCGGCATCCCGTGCAGCACGGCGCCGTCGAGCGCGGCGGCAGCCGCCGCGGCGACGTCCACGGCGTCCCTGGGCCGGTCCATGTCGGGCTGCGGCACGGCCGAGCGCCGGGGCCGGCCACGGCGCTTCTGGAGCGCCTCCTGCTCGGCGCTGTCGGGGTCGTACGCCGCGGGCGCCGGCGCACGCCTGCCGCGCGGGCGCGCGGGCAGCGCCTCACGCCACTGCTCCTCGTACCGCTCGTCGTCCTCGGGGAGGCCGAACTCGTCCTCGGCCGGGTCGCGGACGATCCCGAGCCGCATGCCGAGCAGCCGCAGCCGCTGCGGAATGGCGTTGACCGGGGTGGCCGTGACGACCAGCAGCCCGAAGATCGTCAGCAGCACGAGCAGCGGCACGGCGAGCACGTCGCCCATGGCGTAGGACAGCGGGGTCGCCATGGCCCAGCCGATGAGCCCGCCGGCGTCCCTTATGGCCTGCATGCCGTCCCCACGCGCGGGCGACCCGCACGCGATGTGGACCTGGCCGAGCACGCCGATGACGAGCGCGGACAGGCCGATGACGATCCGGCCGTTGGCCTCGGGCTGCTCCGGATGGCGGATGAAGCGGACGGCGATGACGGCGAGCAGTATCGGCACGAGCAGGTCGAGCCGGCCGAAGGCACCGGTCACCAGGATCTCGACCAGATCGCCCACGGGGCCCTTCAGGTCGGCCCAGGTGCCGGCGGCGACGATCAGCGCGATGGCGAGCAGCAGCAGGGCGACGCCGTCCTTGCGGTGGGCCGGGTCGAGGTTCTTGGCGCCCTGCCCTATGCCGCGGAAGACGGCACCGACCGCGTGCGCGACGCCGAGCCACACGGCGCGCACGAGCCGGTAGATGCCCCCGGTCGGGCTGGGTGCCGGTTTGGGCGCGGGTTTCTTCGCCGCGGCCTTCTTGGCGGGCGCCTTCTTCGCGGGTGCCTTCTTGGCAGCGGCCTTCTTCGCCGGAGCCTTCGCGGAAGCGGCCGCCTTCTTCGCGGGCGACTTCTTGGCTGCGGAGGGACGTGAGGCCATGGGTGTGAGGTTACCGGTGGAGACGACAGGGGACACGTGTGCCTACGGCTTCACCCGTTCGTGTCGCTCCGGGAGAGGCCAGAAACTGACGCGCGCTCACGGGCGGCAACCCCGCCTGCCCGCGCGTCAGTTCTGCGTGGACACCGAGGACGTGCTCCCGGTGCCCGGCTCCAGCGCGTCCAGCGCCCGCCGCAACCCCGTGAGCTTGCGCTCCAAATGAGCCGCCGTGGCCACCGCGGCGGCGTCCGTCGACTCGTCGTTGAGCTGCTTGGTCAGCGCCTCGGCCTGCTCCTCGACGGCCGCGAGGCGCGCGGAGAGCTCGGCGAGCAGCCCGGCCGACTCCTTGGCCTCGCCGTCCGCCTCCTTGCCGCCGCCCTCCAACTGGAGCCGCAGCAGCGACGCCTGCTCACGCAGCTGGCAGTTCTTCATGTACAGCTCGACGAAGACGGAGACCTTCGCGCGCAGCACCCACGGATCGAACGGCTTGGAGATGTAGTCGACCGCGCCCGCCGCGTAGCCCCGGAAGGTGTGGTGCGGGCCGTGGTTGATCGCCGTGAGGAAGATGATCGGGATGTCCCGGGTCCGCTCCCGCCGCTTGATGTGCGCGGCCGTCTCGAAGCCGTCCATCCCCGGCATCTGGACGTCCAGCAGGATGACCGCGAAGTCGTCCGTGAGCAGCGCTTTGAGCGCTTCCTCCCCGGACGATGCCCGCACCAGCGTCTGATCGAGCGCAGAGAGGATCGCCTCCAGCGCCAGCAGATTCTCCGGCCGGTCATCGACCAGGAGGATCTTGGCCTTCTGCACCATGGCCCGCCCTCCTCGCCCCGGCGTGGGGCCTCCCCTGTCCGCAGGACCTGGGGTCGCACCGGTGGGTGCCGCCCCAGGGGACGACTCCCTTGCGCCGCCCGTCCTTGTGCCGGTCATCGTAGCCGCACCCTGCCCGTCGCCACACCCTGTCACCGCGATGTCACTGTGCACGTAGCAGAAACGCAGCAGGAGACCAGAAGGTTCCCCAGATCTCGTACTTCTACACGACTATGCGCACACCGAGTCGGCAACTCCGTGTGAACACCGAACCTTCCCGGCACGGTTGCGTAAGAGTCCAACGTTCCCCTCATTCCCCTCGCATCCACTGATCCATCACCGCCAGGAGGTGATCGGGGTCGACCGGCTTGGTCACGTAGTCGGAAGCACCCGATTCGATCGCCTTCTCGCGGTCGCCCTTCATCGCCTTCGCCGTGAGCGCGATGATCGGCAGCCCGGCGAACTGCGGCATCCTGCGGATCGCCGTGGTCGTCGCGTACCCGTCCATCTCGGGCATCATGATGTCCATCAGGACGACCGCCACGTCGTCGTGCTGCTCCAGGACCTCGATGCCCTCACGGCCGTTCTCGGCGTACAGCACGGACAGTCCGTGCTGCTCCAGGACGCTGGTCAGCGCGAAGACGTTACGGATGTCGTCGTCGACGATCAGGACCTTCTGGCCGCCGAACCGGATACCGCGGTGCGGCTTCGGCGCCGCCTCCTGCTCCGCGGGCGCCCACTGTTCCGGCTGCGCCGGGCGCGCCTCCAGCTCGGGCATCCTGCGCCGCCGCCGGAACAGGGCGGCCGGCCCGTTCTGCGTCTCGCGGTACGACTTCACCTCGGCCGGCGTCTCGACCTCGACCTCCGACAGCTCGGACAGGTCGGACGTCGACGCCACCAGGTCACCGGCCTCCAGGGCGGGCAGCTGCTGCTGGTAGCCCTGCGGCGGCAGCTCACTGGGGTGCAGCGGCAGGTACAGCGTGAACGTCGAGCCACGGCCCGGCTCGCTCTGGGCGTGGATCTCACCGCCGAGCAGCTGGGCGATCTCCCGCGAGATGGACAGCCCGAGGCCCGTGCCGCCGTACTTGCGGCTGGTCGTGCCGTCGGCCTGCTTGAACGCCTCGAAGATCACCCGCATCTTGCTGGACGCGATACCGATGCCGGTGTCCGTCACGGAGAACGCGATCAGATCGGCCTCCGGGTTGGTCAGTGAGCCCGTCTCCAGCAGCTGCTCCCGGATCTTCTGCGGCACGTCGTCCCGCGCCGGCCTGATGACCAGCTCCACCGAACCCGAGTCGGTGAACTTCACCGCGTTCGACAGCAGGTTCCGCAGCACCTGCAGCAGCCGCTGCTCGTCGGTGTGCAGCGTCGCGGGCAGCTCGGGCGAGACCCGCACGGACAGGTCCAGGCCCTTCTCCGCGGTCAGCGGCCGGAAGGTGGCCTCCACGTAGTCCACGAGCTGGACGAGCGCGATCCGCGTCGGTGAGACGTCCATCTTGCCCGCCTCGACCTTCGACAGGTCGAGGATGTCGTTGATGAGCTGGAGCAGGTCCGAACCGGCCCCGTGGATCGTCTCGGCGAACTCGACCTGCTTCGGGGACAGGTTCCCCTCGGCGTTGTCGGCGAGCAGCTTGGCGAGGATCAGCAGCGAGTTCAGCGGCGTGCGCAGCTCGTGCGACATGTTCGCGAGGAACTCGCTCTTGTAGCGCATGGAGACCGCGAGCTGCTCGGCGCGCTCCTCCAGGACCTGCCGCGCCTCCTCGATCTCGGTGTTCTTCACCTCGATGTCGCGGTTCTGCTGGGCCAGCAGCTCGGCCTTCTCCTCCAGTTCGGCGTTGGACGCCTGGAGGGCCTTCTGCCGCTGCTCCAACTCGGCGGAGCGCTCGCGCAGTTGCTCGGTCAGCTCCTGCGACTGCGCGAGCAGCAGCTCGGTCTTGGTGTTGACCGAGATGGTGTTGACGCTCGTCGCGATCATCTCGGCGATCTGGTTGAGGAAGTCCTTCTGGATCTGTGTGAACGGCGTGAAGGACGCCAGCTCGATGACGCCGAGCACGCTGCCCTCGAACAGCACCGGCAGCACGATCACCTGCGCGGGCGGCGCCTCACCGAGCCCCGAGGAGATCTTCAGGTAGCCGCTCGGCGCGTTCTCCACGAGGATCGTGCGCTTCTCCTCGGCAGCCGTCCCGACCAGCGCCTCACCGGGCTGGAACGACGTCGGCATGGAGCCCATCGAGTAGCCGTAGCTGCCGAGCATGCGCAGCTCGTACTGGTTCTCGTCCGTGGCGCTCATGTCCTCGCCGTCGACGAGCGGCATCGCCACGAAGAACGCCCCGTGCTGCGCGGAGACGACCGGGGTCAGCTCGCTCATGATCAGCGAGGCCACGTCCTCCAGGTCGCGGCGGCCCTGCATCAGCGCGGAGATCCGGGCGAGGTTGCCCTTGAGCCAGTCCTGCTCCTTGTTGGCGATCGTGGTGTCGCGCAGGTTGGCGATCATCTTGTTGATGTAGTCCTGGAGCTCCTGGATCTCCCCGGACGCGTCCACGTCGATCTTCAGGTTCAGGTCGCCCCGGGTCACCGCGGTGGCCACGCGCGCGATGGCACGCACCTGCCGGGTCAGGTTCCCGGCCATCTCGTTCACGGACTCGGTCAGGTCCCGCCAGGTGCCGTCGACGTCACGCACGCGTGCCTGACCGCCGAGCTGCCCTTCCGTGCCCACCTCGCGGGCGACGCGGGTGACCTCCTCGGCGAAGGACGACAGCTGGTCGACCATCGTGTTGATGGTCGTCTTCAGCTCCAGGATCTCGCCGCGGGCATCGATGTCGATCTTCTTCGTCAGGTCACCCTTGGCGATGGCCGTGGTCACCATGGCGATGTTGCGCACCTGACCGGTGAGGTTCGACGCCATCTGGTTCACGGACTCGGTCAGGTCCTTCCACGTACCCGCCACACCGGGTACGTGCGCCTGGCCGCCGAGGATGCCGTCCGTGCCCACCTCACGGGCCACCTTGGTGACCTGCTCGGCGAACGAACTCAGCGTCTTCACCATCGTGTTGATCGTGTCGGCGAGCTGCGCGACCTCGCCGCGCGCCTCGATGGTGACCTGCCGTGTCAGGTCACCGTTGGCGACCGCCGCCGAGACCTGCGAGATGTTCCGCACCTGAGTGGTGAGGTTCTTCGCCATCAGGTTGACGTTGTCGCTCAGGTCCTTCCAGATGCCCGTGACACCCGGCACGTGCGCCTGCCCGCCCAGGATGCCCTCCGTACCCACCTCACGGGCCACCCGGGTCACCTGCTCGGCGAAGGACGACAGCTGGTCGACCATCGTGTTGACGGTCGTGACGAGCTCGAGGATCTCGCCCTTGGCGTCGACGGTGATCTTCTTCGACAGATCGCCCCGGGCGACCGCGGTCGTGACCTCGGCGATGTTGCGCACCTGGATGGTCAGGTTGTTGGCCATGCCGTTCACGGACTGGGTGAGGTCCTTCCAGGTGCCGGAGACGCCCTGCACCTCGGCCTGGCCGCCCAGGATGCCCTCCGTACCCACCTCACGGGCCACTCGCGTGACCTCCTGGGCGAACGACGACAGCTGGTCCACCATCGTGTTCAGGGTGTTCTTCAGCTCCAGGATCTCGCCGCGCGCGTCCACGGTGATCTTCTGGGACAGGTCACCCCGGGCCACCGCCGTCGCCACCTGGGCGATGTTGCGCACCTGCGCGGTGAGGTTCCCGGCCATGCCGTTCACGGAGTCGGTCAGGTCGCGCCACACACCGGCGACGCCGGGCACCTGCGCCTGACCGCCCAGCCGCCCGTCCGTGCCCACCTCGCGCGCCACCCGGGTCACCTGGTCGGCGAAGGCCGAGAGCTGGTCGACCATCGTGTTGATGGTGTTCTTCAGCTCCAGGATCTCGCCGCGCGCGTCCACGTCGATCTTCTGCGACAGGTCGCCCCGCGCCACGGCCGTCGTCACCTGCGCGATGTTCCGCACCTGGGAGGTGAGGTTGCCGGCCATCGAGTTGACGGAGTCGGTCAGTTCCTTCCACGTGCCCGACACGCCGTCGACCCGCGCCTGACCGCCGAGCCGCCCCTCCGTGCCCACGTCCCGGGCCATCCGGGTGACCTGGTCGGCGAAGCTCGACAGCTGGTCCACCATCGTGTTAACGGTGTTCTTCAGCTTGAGCATCTCGCCGGAGACGTCGACCGTGACCTTCTGCGAGAGGTCGCCGTTGGCCACCGCCGTCGTCACCTGGGCGATGTTCCGCACCTGACCGGTGAGGTTCCGGAACGCCGTGTTGACGGAGTCCGTCAGGTCCTTCCACGTCCCGGCCGCGCCCGGCACCTGCGCCTGACCGCCCAGCTCACCCTCGACACCGATCTCCCGCGCCACACGGGTCACTTCGGCACCGAAGGCGGACAGCTGGTCCACCATCGTGTTGACGGTGTTCTTCAGCTCCAGCATCTCGCCGGCCACGTCCACGGTGACCTTCTGCGACAGATCACCATTGGCCACGGCCGTCGTCACGGCGGCGATGTCCCGCACCTGAGTGGTCAGATTCCGGAAGACCGTGTTCACCGAATCGGTGAGGTCCTTCCACGTCCCCGCCGCACCCGGCACGTTCGCCTGACCGCCGAGCCGCCCCTCGGCGCCGACCTCGTTGGCCACGCGGGTGACCTCGTCCGCGAAGATCCGCAGCGTCTCGGTCATCTGGTTGATCGTGTCGGCGAGCTGCGCGACCTCGCCGCGCGCCGGGACGGTCACCTTCCGGGACAGGTCACCGTTGGCGACCGCGGTCGTCACCTCGGCGATCCCGCGCACCTGGGCCGTGAGGTTCCCGGCCATGGTGTTCACCGAATCGGTCAGTTCCTTCCACACACCGGCGACCCCGGGCACCTGCGCCTGACCGCCCAGCGCGCCCTCGGTGCCCACCTCACGGGCCACTCGGGTCACCTCGGAGGAGAACGCCGACAGCTGGTCCACCATCGTGTTGACGGTGTTCTTCAGCTCCAGCATCTCGCCGGCCACCTGCACGGTGACCTTGCGGGACAGATCACCCTTGGCGACCGCCGTCGTCACCAGCGCGATGTCCCTCACCTGGGCTGTCAGCCGGTACGCCATCGTGTTGACGGAGTCCGTGAGGTCCCGCCACGAACCCGACATACCGCGCACCCGGGCCTGTCCGCCCAGCTTGCCCTCGGTGCCCACCTCACTGGCCACCCGCGTGACCTCGTCGGTGAACGTCGACAGCTGGTCGACCAGATTGTTGACGGTCCGCCCGACCTTCAGGAACTCGCCCCGCAGCGGCTGACTGTTCCCGTCCGCCACCTGCGTCCGCAGCTCCATACGCGGCGACAGGTCACCCTCGGCCACCGCCGACAGCACCCGGCCGACCTCGGAGACCGGCCGCACCAGGTCGTCCACCAGGGCGTTCGAGTTGTCGATCGCGGTCGCCCAGGAGCCCTCGCAGGCACCCGTCTCCAGCCGCTCGGTCAGCTTGCCCTCACGGCCCACCATCCGCCGCACCCGGGACAGCTCGCCCGTCAGGTGCAGATTCCGGTCGGCCACCTCGTTGAAGACCGCCGCGATCTCGGCCATCACGCCGTCGCCGGACACCGTGAGCCGCTTGCGGAAATTCCCGTCCCGCATGGACACCAGGGCCGCCATCAGCCGGTTCAGGGCTGCCGTGTCCACCTCAGTGGTGCCGTTGCGCACTTTGCCCTGGTTCCTCGGGGACTGTCCGCCTTTCGCGCGCGTCTTCGTGCCACGCGTCGCTGCGCCAGACTCCACTGTGTCCCTCCCGCAGGGGTCGACCGTCACTCTGTGCTCGCGGTACCGCTCGGCGTACCAGTTACTACTGCGTATTCTCTGCCCTGCATACCAGGCCGGTTCCAGGGGGCTGCTGCCCGCCGCACGCCTCCGGCACTCAGCCGGCCCGGACCTTCACAAGAAGCTTGCCCAGTGTTTCACCCTGGCCGAACCAGGCCATAACAGTTCGGCAGCTTCGCACATCGTCCGCACACCCTCCGGACGGAAACACTGCAGACCGGCATCCGCATGGACCGCGAAGGTAAGTAACCTTGCATCCGGCTGTCCAGCCGCGCCGGTCCGTCCGGCCTGGGCGGTGGCACGAAGACGAGCGGGCATCGGAGGGGCGGCCGCACACATGACCACCGGACTGATCCCGGGGGGACAGCCCCCGGACCCCCGGCCGACGGGCGGCCTGCCGCATCAGCGGCGCGAGCCGGTCGGCCACGCAGCCCAGCACGTCGAGAACCGGTCGAGGAGTTCTGTGATCACCGCGCGCGCGGCCGCCAGTTTCGAGCCCGTCGGGCGATCGGTCGCGAGCGCCCGCTCCTTCGTCCGCGACACCCTCCAGGGCTGGGGATTCGCGGACATCGTCGACGACGCCGTCGTTCTCACCAGCGAACTGGTGACCAACGCCGTGGTCCACGCCGGCACCTCCGCCGACGTGCTGTGCCTGCGCAGCGACGAGGGCGTGCGCATCGAGGTGGCCGACCGCTACCCCGAGCGGGAGATCCCGCTGCAGGGCGCGGCCGTCAACATGGGCAGCCCCGACCGCGAGGGCGGCCGCGGCCTCCAGCTCTGCGCGGCCCTCGCCGGCCGCTGGGGCGTCGAGTACACGCCCACCCACAAGACGGTCTGGTTCCAACTCGACCTCCCCGCGCGCGTGGTGGGCACCCGCGCGGCCGGCCCGGCCCTCCCCGCCGACCTCCTCCCCCTCGCCGACGGCCGGGTCCGCGTGGCCGTCATCCAGATCGACCGCACCGGCCACATCACGGCCTGGAACGAGGACGCCGAGGAACTCTTCGGCTACCCGGCCGAGCAGGTCACCGGCAAGCCCCTGACCGACCTCGCGGCCTGGCCGCACACCCCGGGCACCAGCACCGGCATCGCGGAGGCCCTCCGCCTCTCCCGCTGGGAGGGCAGCTACGGCATCCGCGACGCCAACGGCCGCGTGACCCCCGTCTACGCCTCCCACCTGCGGGTCCGCGACACCGGCGGCGAACCGTCAACCGTGTGCCTCCTGGTCCGCGACCACGAACGGGCCGTTCTTCAGACACCCCTGCGCGTCCCCTCCTCGGACACCTCGACCGGCTCCGAGGGCCAGAGCACCGACCCCTTCGAGGTCTTCATCGGCTCCCCGGCCCCCGACGATCTCGACGGCCTCCTGCAGCGCACGGTCGAACGCGCCCGCGACATGCTCGACGGCGACTCGGCGTTTCTCTTGCTCGCCACGGACGACGAGACGGAACTGGAGGTCCGCGCCTCCACGGGCCTGCCCTCGGCCCGCCAGCGTTTCGCCCGCGTCCCCGTGGAGGCGGGCCCGGGCCGCTACGGCTCGGCCCGTATGCCCGCCGTCCACGACGACCTGACGGCGGTCTCGGGCGCGGTGCCGCTGCTGAACGGCACGGGCATGCGCTCGGTCGTGACGGTTCCGCTGAAGGTCGAGGGCCGCCTCACCGGCTCCCTCGGCGTCGCCGCCGAGGCTCCGGGCAGATACTCGAACGAGGAGGCGCTGCGCCTGCAGTTCGCCGCCGACCGCATCGCTCTCGCCGTCGAATCGGCCCGCCTGGGCGAACTGGAACGCCTGCGCCGCGGCTCCCTGAGCTTCCTGGTCGAGGCCTCCGACCTGCTGGCCGGCACCCTGGACCGCGACCAGACCCTGGCCCTGATGGCCCAGATGACCGTCCCGACCCTCGCCACCTGGTGCGCCGTCTACACGATCGCCGACCAGGCCTCCGAGCCGTACCTCTCGTACGTCCTGCACGAGGACGAGGAGCTCATCGACGGCATCAAGTCCCTGCTGTCGAAGGTCCCGCCGCCGGACCCGGTCCCGACGCCCGGCGCCCGCGTCTGGACGGCCCCCGCCGAGGTCGCCCACCAGGCGGCCCTGCGCAGCTCCATGCGCAGTCTGGGCCTGAGCGGCGGCCCGACCCACCAGGTCACGCCCGGCATCGGCCCGACGCTCGCCACGGCCGGCGCCGTCGGCGGCGAGACGGTCGTCCTTCCCCTGGTCGCCCGCAACCGCGTCATCGGCATGCTGACCCTGGGCAAGCCGACCGACGAGCACTTCCGCCAGGAGATCCTGGAACTGGCCGAGGACCTGTCCCGCAGGGCCGCTCTGGCCCTGGACAACGCCCGGCTCTATTCGGAGCGCACGGCGATCAGCCAGTCCCTCCAGCGCAGCCTCCTGCCTCCGGAGCTCCCCGACATCGAGGGCGTCGAGGTCGAGGTCATCTACCGCGCGGCCGGCGAGGGCAACGAGGTCGGCGGCGACTTCTACGACGTCTTCCCCATCCGCGACGGCGCTTACGGCTTCGCCATCGGCGACGTGTGCGGCACGGGCCCGAACGCGGCAGCGGTGACGGGCCTGGCCCGCCACGCCCTGCGCCTGCTGGCCCGCGAGGGTCTCAGCGGCCCGACGGTCCTGGAGCGCCTCAACTCCGCCATCCTCGACGAAGGCGCCCGCAGCCGCTTCCTCACGCTCCTCTACGGGGAGATGCGTCCCCAGGAGGACGGCAGCGCCGAGTTGAAGGTGGTCTGCGCCGGCCACCCGCTCCCCCTGCGCCTGCGCCAGGACGGCACGGTCGAGCCGGCCGCGGAGCCGCAGCCGCTCCTCGGTGTCATCGACGATCTGGAGCTGTACGAGCAGACGGTCACGCTCGACCCGGGCGATGTCCTGCTGTGCGTCACGGACGGCGTCACCGAACGCCGTGAGGGCGCCCGCATGCTGGGCGACGACGGTCTCGCTGATGTCCTCACGACCTGCACGGGTCTTACGGCCGGCGCGGTCGCGGCCCGCATCATGCGCGCGGTGGAGCGTTTCGCGTCGGACGCCCCGTCGGACGACATGGCGATCCTGGCAATGCGCGTCCCGGGTCTCCACAAGGACTAGGGCATGCAAAAGGCCCCACCCGCGAGGGTGGGGCCTTTTTTGCTGGAGCCCCCAAACGGAATCGAACCGTTGACCTTCTCCTTACCATGGAGACGCTCTGCCGACTGAGCTATAGGGGCCTGTCGCTTTGCGGGGTTTCCCGCGCGGCAACGGAATAGATCATACCCCGAACAGACCCGTGCTCCCAACCACGTCAGAAGGCGGGCTGGAGAAGCCCTCCGAGGGCATTGCAGGCGGACACGATCCGCTGCATGTCCCGCTTGGTGAGGCCGGCGTCCACCGGCAGCGCGAGCGTTTCGTCGGCAGCTCGTTCCGTCTCCGGAAGGGCCACACAGCGCCGGAATTCGGGCAGCCGGTGCACCGGGGTCTTCACCGGCACCCGCGCTTCGACTCCCCTGCCTCGTACGGCCCGTGCGAAGGCGTCCCGGTCGGGCCGCCCGTTGCCCGGGACCCGCACGACGTACTGCTGGTAGGTGTGCCCGTCACCGTCGTCGGGTGTCCGCACACCGCGCAGCTTCGCATCGAGATAGGCGGCCCGTTCCCGGCGCTGGGCTATCTCGTCGTACGGCGCCTCGGACTCGCCCTGTTCCAGTACGAGCAGTCCGTGCCGCTGTCCCACCCCGTGCAGCCGCGCGATGTCGGCGAGCCGCCCGAAGCGGTGTACGACAACCACGGCCGCGGTGCGCGGAGTTACGGCCGCTTCCACGGCAGCGGGATCAAGGCAGTAGGTGAGGGGATCTATGTCGGCGAACACCGGCAGCGCCCCGGCCGTGGCGACGGCCTCGGCGACTTCGACGTTCCCGAAGGCCGGCACGACAACCTCGTCACCGAGTCCGACACCGGCAGCCCTGAGCATGGCAGCAGTACCCATGCTGTGGATGCTGGTTGCGCAACGTGAACTTCAAGTGACGCACAACAAAAAAGGGTTGGACCCGGAACCGAAGTTCCAGGTCCAACCCTGTCAATGATTGTTCGGCGGCGTCCTACTCTCCCACAGGGTCCCCCCTGCAGTACCATCGGCGCTGTAAGGCTTAGCTTCCGGGTTCGGAATGTAACCGGGCGT